>PLWR01000562.1 GCA_003165615.1 Acidobacteriota bacterium
ACCCAAAGAAGTTCATAGTTGCCGGAGCGCAAGTCTTGCGCGACGTGCTGGCAAAACAGGGTTCGGAAATGGGCGCGATAAAAGGTGGCCAAAACCGACCGAAGGCAAATACGCGTGAAGTAGGCCTGGACTCCATACCGCCACCACCGCCAGCGGGTGTCGAGGACGGACCGCACCGTGTCCTGCTTGATATGCTTCACCTGCGCCGCGGGATCGTAGATCAGCTTGTAACCCTTCCTGACCAACTGTTGGGAAATGCTGGTATCTTCGCCACATCCGGCTATCCAGGTGACTTCGTCATGCCCGCCCACTTCCTCCAACGCGGATTTACGGTGCAGGCCATTAGCGCCAAAGAGGAAGGGGGGATTGGTGATGAGGGTGTCCCCCCAATTCTCGGGCAGGTGCTCCTTGCGCCAGCGGTCTGCCAGAGAAGTCAGGACGGTCTCCTCGAGTCTTCCACTCGTGCCAGCGATCTTCGGGTCATCCAGGTGGGGAAGCAATTTCTCCAGCCAGTCTGGTGCAGCGACGCAATCGGCGTCCAGGGACGCCACCAGTTCATTCCGGGCGCTACGGAACCCGGTGTTGCGGGCCGCGGCAAGGCCTCGATTGCGGTCATGCCTCACCACCCGCACGGGATAGCGCGAGGCGATTTCGCCGGTGCGATCGCGCGACCCGTCGTCAATCACCAGGATCTCATCAAGAGGATGCGTTTGGCCGAGCGCTCCCTCCAAAGTTCGCGCCAGGTACCTTTCCGCGTTGTAACACGGGATGTAGAGAGAGACTTTCGGCTTCACTGTTTTGCTCTAAAGAGTCCCAGAAGGTTCGTTTTGTGCAGGCCAAGGCGGCGCCGCACCGGGCCCGAAGCCACAAGGGAACGGTTCCAATAATGCTCACGCTCGCGATTGAACTGCTTTCCCCAGTGACGATAAGTGCGCCGAATGCCGCCAGCTTCAAGCACGTGCGAGGCGTCTTCAATGGTGTTGAGATGGCGCCAACTTCCCGCCAAGGCGCGGTTGCGCTTGAACTCGGGGCCCTCGCGCGCGCCTTTCTCCCCCTCGGGGTGATGGGAATAATCGTGGTTCTGGTGTATAGCTCCAACCACTGGAGAGGCATCGACAACGGGAACATGGTTATGCCGCATCCACCAGATCAGCCAGTGATCCCAGCATGGCCGTCCCACGGCAAATGCCGGCAGCCCGGCACATTGCCCGCGCGGGAAGACAAAGTAATCGATCCAGTCGGGACCGCGTTGCTTCCCTCGGGTGGAAGCCTTCTGAAGCAACCGGGGTTCCCAATCCGGCGCATCGAAATCAAGGGGTTCGGTGATGTCCGTGTCCCAGCGCTGCCCCACCATCATGAATCCATCGCGCCACGCCTTCAGGCGCTCGAACGCACGAGCGAAATCACTCATCAAGATAATGTCGCAGTTGGAATAGCAGAGCCAATCGTGTCGCGCGATTGCTTGCGCCTGATTAAATGCATAGTTGAGCAAAGGCGTGCCGAACTCGTTGCGCTCAATCTGAGGTTCATGTCGCAATCCGAACTCGCGGCAAGCCTCGGCAGTTCCCTGCTCCTCACCGAACAAGATGACTTGCACATCCGGAGCCAGCAGCCTCCAACTCTTCAGCGCGTTCTGCTGAGACACAGCAATAGGGCCTTTAAAGGGCTTCGGGATGGTAAAGAGCGTCAACACTTAGAGGCCTCTGCTCACCGATTCATGCGCCGGTCAACTGATGATCGAGAAGGGTTTGCGTATCGGTTGCGGGGGGTGGCACATAGGGAAAGAATCGTTTGAGACCGTTGATTTTTTTCTCGAAGAAATGCCACGAAAGGCTACTGGCTCCCACCAGTACACAGAGGTTCAGGGCAAAGTAATAATGCGGGTGGAGAATGGCCACATTCGGCATACGCATAACTCGACAGAATTTAGATACTGCCGTGGGTATGAAGGGATGCAATATGTAAAGCCCATAACTTATCCTTCCCAAGTACACTAGCGGGTTCAACTCCATAAACCATCCGATGGGCCCGCCCACACCTCGAGCAGCCAACCAAACGATGCCGAATACGGTGGGGGCAATCATTGCGGTGCTCAGCCAATAGAGAAGTGCTGGAAGTCCTTTGAACAGGCCGGCGATGTTGAGAGCGAAATAACCCAAGCAACCGGCAATGCTCGCCACGCGCAAAATCATTAACGCCCGGCCCTTTCTGTCGTTGGCACGATTCCGCAGCAGCAACGCCAGGATCGCTCCAAGTCCGAGCGTGTCCAACGAAGCAAAAGGCAGAACGCCGGCAGTAATTGCGTTTACCCCCAGAACATAGCAAACGAACCGATATACGGGTGCGAAGACAATGGCGGATGCAATGAGAGGTAACAGAAGTCGCCGGGAGGTAAAAAGAATCAGGACGGGCCAGAGCAGATAAAACTGCTCTTCCACAGCCAGCGACCAAAAATGGGAAATTCCCCAGATCCATTCTCCGTGGATGGCGATTAGGAGATTGCTGAGGTAGGGTATGAGCCACCAAATATAGGTTCGTACCGAAGAGTGACCCAGAAGAAAGGCAATCGCGAGTGTCCCATAGAAGAGTGGGAAAATCCGCAGAATGCGCCGCGCATAGAAGCTTCTGAGGACGGCGCTACAGGGGACACCGCATTCACCTGCCCTCCTGCGCGCATCCAGGAGAATTCCCGTAATCAAAAATCCACTGATCACGAAAAACAGTTGGACGCCGAAGCCCCCATTAAACCAGAAAGTTGCTGCCCTCGGCGCCCAGTGGGAAACGATGACCATGCCAACGGCAACGGCGCGAACCGTGTCGAGCTGATTCATGTAGCTGGCCGGCCTTCCGATGCTTCCGTCCGTATGGTTATGGGAAGAGACTGTCATTCTGATTCTACCGGAAGTCTTACTGAGCGCTGCGAAATTGAGTGACAAACACCCCCTCGCCCCCTTGGGGGAGAGNNTCATCAGCCGGGGCGAGTCGGGTGAGGGGGTTTATCCGTCACTGTATTATGCAGCGCTCAGTGATGCGGGCGTTGGATCAGGCTTGAACTGCACCCTTGTTCAAGAGACCCAGGCGGCTGGCGATTCGCTTGAGGGGGCGGCCGGCGATGATGGGGCGAATTGCCAAGGCCCGGGCGGCGCAGTTTATCCCCTGGAGGTAACGGCCTTGCTCGAAATGGATGCGGGCGGACGCAAGCCACATATTGGTAATAATGGACTTGTTAAGGTGCCTCCACGGCTGGGACCTCAGGGACTCCTGCATGACGCGCAGGGCGCCGGCCTTGTCCGACGCCTGAAGCATCACATCGATCCAGTACTGGTAGACTCCCATGAGGGACTGTTCAAATGCGGCATCGCTCACCCCTAGACTTCTTATGAGGTCGCGGCTCACCGGCTCATCTTGACAGATCGGGTCACTTCCCCCGGCGCGACGAATCTTGGAGGCAGACCAGGCGGCCAGGCGGGAGATAACCTGTTGCCGCCCGCTGGTGAAAGAGAGGGAATGGGCGCGCCGGCGAACCTGCACGAGGGGTTCCGGCAGGTTCGCGAGCTGCCAACCTTCCGCCATGCGCAGCCACAAATCGTAATCTTCCGCGGGGGCAAACGCCGTCCGGTAACCCTTGACCGCGCGGAATACCTCGGTCCGAAACATCTGGGTGACGTGACAGAACGGAATATCCTGCAATTCGAACAGCCGCTCCCGGATCTCCTTGTCACCCGTCGGAAGCGGCCACGTTGACAGAGGCCGTCCCATTTCATCCATGTTGCTGATCGAACTTCCCAGAAGAGCAACCTGCGGGTGCTGCTCGAGGAAATCGATTTGCCGCTGGAACCGCTCGGGCAGGGCGATATCGTCGGCATCAATCCGGGCGATGTAGCGGCCGCGGGCAAGGCCGCACCCGATGTTGAGCGAGGGAACCTGGCCTTTGTTCTGGTGATGGTGAGCGATGATTCGATTATCGGCCTGCAGGTAAGAAGCCAGGATTTCCGCGGTCCCATCGGTCGACCCGTCGTCAATAATGATGAACTCGAAGTCGCGGAAGGTTTGATCCAAAATACTATCGATCGAATCGGCGACGAACCGCTCGCCATTGAAAACACTCATCACCACGGAAACGGTCGGAGCCATCATTGTTGTGAATTCACCTGTTGTCCTGCTACCGTTGTGGGTGAGAGCCATGGGCCGGTTCGGAACCGAGCAAAAGGCCACGCATCTCTGCCAGGGATTTGTGTTCGTCGAACTCCGATGCTGCTTTCTCTCTCGCCCGCTTGCCCATCGTGGACCTGAGGCTGGCATCCGACAACAATTTGCGCATAGCCTCAGTTAGGCCAGCCGCCGATTCCGGGGCCACAACTAGGCCATCCACGCCGTCGGATACGACCTCCCGCACACCCCCGACATCCGTAGCGATGCAAGCCAGCCCGGAGCTCATGGCCTCAAGCAGCGAGAAGGGTAACGCCTCGGCGGGTGAACGCGAGGGAAGAACGAAGACGTCCGCGGTGGCAAGATAGGGTCGCACATCGTCTTGGAAACCAACGAACATCACCGTTGAAGACAATCCGTTTTCCGCGACGAAGGCTGCCAGTTCACTCCGCGATGGGCCGTCGCCCACCACGATACACTTGCAGGGCCGCTCCTGGCGCAGCCGGCAGAGCGATTCAAACAAGATATCCAAGCCCTTGTCCCGGTGCAGGCGCCCAACACAGACGATGACGGATTCTTCCGGGCCTATCCCCAGGGACCTGCGAACCTTGAGACGCGTTTCCGGCGAGTGCAAGTAACGCGATGCTTCCACGCCGTTTCTGACGGTGGAGGTCTTTCGGTGAGGATAGGCGTATTCCCGAACCAGGCGTGTCCTGCTCTTCTCACTCACACAAATGGTTTGGTCGCTCACGCGCCCGATGAGCCCATTGGTAAGGGTGGTGTGGGCGTACCACCCAGCAATCCATCGAAATACGCCCCTTGGGCTCAGCCATGTTTTCGGCCAGGGAGAACGCTCCTCAGCAGTCGAGTGCTCAATGGTGCACACTCGTCGGGCCATGGAAAACCGGGCCGCCAGATAGGCCGCCAACGGGAACAGCCCGTGCCACCCGCTAATGAAGACAACAATATCGGGGTGGAATCCCCGGAAGAGCGACCAATACCCCCGGCAATCCCTGGGGCGGGACGCCTGGCTGACCCGAGCCTGAACCCGCGAGTTCAACTCGATCAGCCGTGTGTAAGGGTCAATACCAAAACAAACGATCGTTGCTCGAATGGAGGTGGGGAAGCTCTCGATAAGCTGGATCAGATGGAGCTCCGATCCACCATACCCCGTGGTTTGGGTGACGAACAGAATTCGCTTCTTCCCGGAAGTTCCAGATTCAGTTTTTTCCGGTGGCATTAAAGCGCTTCGCCCTTCCCAGGCTCTCGGTGAGCCGGTTCAGTATTCGTTTGAGAGGACGTCCGGCGATGATGGGCCGCACCGTCAGTGCGCGTGCTGCTGCCGCCACGCTCTGGAAGTACTGGTCTTGTCCCCAGTAAAGCCCTGCGGCGCGGAGCCAGGTATCGGAGATTATCCTCGACCTCTTTTCCATGTGTTCCCAACGCGAGGAGCGGAGCATCTCCAGCGCCAGCGCGAGAGCAGCAGCTTCCTGGCCTACCCAGCACATGAGGCTTATCTCCTGCAAGTAAAAGGCTGCCAGCGCCCGTTGGAACTCGGCGTCGGTCACCCCCCATGCGGCGAGTACCGCGGGCGTGATTTCCTTGACTGAACCCAGCCGGTCTTGATATCCGTTGCCACTTGACGATGCCAGGGCTTGGGAGGCCAGCACCGAGATGACGAGCCCTCTCACGCTGCGGCGGGTTACCTGGTCCGGGTGAATCCGGTACTTCAGCACCACTTCCCCGAGGTTGGCGAGTTGCCCGCGCTCGGCGATTCTCAACCACAGGTCGTAGTCCTCGGCCTTGAAGACCGCTCGGTAACCACCCAAGGCGAGGAAAACATCTCGGCGAAAGAGAACGGTGGGATGAACCAAGGGGTTCTGGCGGGAGAAACTTGTCTTGATTTCATGATCCGTCTCGGGATAGCGCGTGATGGCCAATGATTTCCCCGTGGCATCGATAAACTCCACGGCGCCCCCAACGACGTCGACTTCCGGATGGCCTTCCATGAACTCGACTTGCCGCATCAGGCGGCCGCTGGTGGCGATGTCGTCGGCATCCATGCGGGCGATGTATTTGCCCTGTGCCAGCCCGCACCCGCGGTTGAGAGACTCGCCCACCCCCCGATTCTCCTGGTGGTAGACTCGCAACCGGGAATCGCTCTTCCGGTAGGATTCGAGTACGGTCGCGCTACCATCCGTCGAGCCATCGTTGATAATGATGAACTCGAAGTCGCGAAAGGTCTGATTCAGAATGCTCTCGAGGGCTTCATGCAGATAAGGCTCGCCGTTGAATACGCTCATCACCACCGAAACGGTTGGGTTGGTCATTGGCAGGTTTGCACTACGTCTTAACCTTCCCTTGGGACCACATCCAATGTCCAGGCAGATTTTGCCTTCGAACAATGAAGTGTCCTCCAGGTTACCCATGGCCAACATGAACCGCCGGTAATATTCGGCGTCGGCTTCCACCCCGTGCTCACTTATCCAGCCCTGCCAAAAGCTGAGTTCGCTCTCGTGCTTGACGTCCGCGAGATGGCGTTTACGCCTGCTCAGAGCAAAACGGAAGATTTGGACGGCACGTACCCATCTACGAACCCGCCAGGGCTCCACGAGGACCAGTTGAAGGCCGGCTACGAGTGCTCCGCCGCAGTTACCCTGTTCAGCCCAGGATTCGCCAATCTCCTCGCGCGTCTCTGCAAAAATGCGCCACTTCTTCTTCCAAGGGGAGGCGTGGCTCATTCGCACCCGCGCCGCTAAGGCCTTTTGTCTGGGGCCTAATTTGGACGTCAGACTTTGCTGGTGTATCCCCCAGGTATACGGGTGGACGTTCGGGAGCCGTGCCAGTTTGAACTGCTTCCGGACTCGAAGCCAGTAATCGTAGTCCTCAACGTATTGCCAGGCAGGGTTATAGTCGCCAATTACTTCGTAGACCTTCCGCCGATACATGAAGCAAGCCCCAACACAGTTGAGGGTAAAAATCGACTCGGGGCCGGGGGGGTCCACTTTCTGCAAGAATTTCCCCCGAGCATCAACGATCTCATATCCGCAATACACCAGGCCCACGTCGGGACTCTTTTCGAGCGCTGCTACCATGATTGCGATCGCGTCTTGATGAAACAGGTTGTCATCACTGATCCAAGTGAGGAATTCTCCCCTGCTGAGGCGGAAGCCGGCATTGAGCGTGGCGGGCAACTTCTGGTTCTCCTGCCGAAAATAGCGGACGCGAGGATCCTCCCGCTGGATGGAAGCCACTACCTCGCGAGTGTTATCCGTCGAGCCGTCATCCACGACGATCACTTCAAGGTTGGCGTGCGTCTGCTGGAGACAGGACCGTAGTGCTCTGGGCAGGCGCGCAGCACGGTTGTAAGTCGGCAGGACAATGGTTACCAATGCGGGCGAGGGTACAGGCGCCGCTGCGACATTGGGATCACCTGGGGTCGTCATGCTCTCCATTTTGTAAATCGTTAGCCCAATCGGCGACCGGGCTTGGTCTTTACACCGAAGTGTATCTGGGAGACGGTTCGAGCGATTTCGTGGCAGGACGGGCAGATTCGAGCGCCAGATGATTGGGTCAGGAGTTCTGGGCCAAGGCGTATACCATTCCCAATTGACGAGAGACTGGACCGGGGGAAAAGGTCGCGAAGCCGGACGCCTTTAGCATCGCCTCCAGCTCCTGGGGGCCGCGATCGTGCCATTCGATCATCAGGGCGCTCAATTCTCGCAAAAGCCGCTTTTCGTACAGGCAGCGGATGATTTCATATTCCGAGCCTTCGCAGTCGATCTTGGCTACAAGGGGACTTCCGGGATAGTCTGACCTGATCGACTGAAGCACTTCGTCCGCCGCGAGTAGTTGTACGTGCTCGACTCTCAGCGTTTCGCGGGAGAGATGCACTTTGGCGTTGAGTCTTTCGCAGATTCCATTCACTCCCACGCTGCCTTTCCACTCCGGATCGAACTCCGTGTCCTTGGCGCCGCCTTGTGCTGCAATTCCGAAGTTTCGGAGTGTGATTTTGGGCTCCAGTTCGGGATTCAGAGCTATATTATCCTGAGCTTCCGCAAACGTCGGTTTGAAGGGTTCAAATCCAACGACGGCCCGGACCTGTTTTCGCGATGCAAAGTACAGGCTGGCGAAACCCGCATTCATGCCAATGTCCCAGACGACGACATCTTCTTGCGGGACGTTGAAATTGTAGATGCCGTCCGAAAGAATCTCGCGGATGATATAGAACTCTTCGCCCGAGGTGATGCGGAACCTGAGTTTACCCCAGCTCGCGATGATTCCTTCCTGGGTGTTGGAAAATGTAATCCCCAGAGACCGCTTTAGTCCCAAAGCATCACTAAGTCCTGAAATCAAGGAGGGGTTTTCCCGGGGGATTAAGATGCCCAACTCGTCCACCTGGAGGCCTCTCGGGGTTACAGACAGGCCCCAGGGAAGAATCCCCAGCCTCGCCAGGAGCCTACCGTATTCCCAATCGCGAAGAATGAAGGCGTTGCGCGAAGAGCTCAACGCCGCGCGCAGCCATGGGCGAAAGGCCATCAGACACCCTCCACGGGAGGGCTGTATTCAGACACCTCACCTGCGACGATATTCGCGTCGCTCCACGGCAACGCGATCCGGACCAGTCCCGGCCACGCTCCCTTGTAAGCACCCCGAACGGCTTGAGGATGGTTGCTATCGACAGCGTCGAAGGTGAGAGTGTCGGGCAGCACGACGCTGCGAATATCCGGGTCATAGAATACCAATTGGACAAGGACCCCGGTCGGCCCCTCGGACAGCAAGTGCGCTGGGAGCTGGACGGATTTGGAATAGTGCCCAGGAGCAAGGAGGTTGGGCCGCCAATCCGCATTCGAGAAGAGGCACACACCATACTGGTTGTAGAGGTTGATCCCGCTAATCAAGTTTCGCAGTTCCCGAAGCGCCTGGAACTGGATCTCCACTTGGAACGGTTTATTGATGTCGATCACCGCCGTGCATTCGCCCTCCTGCACCAGCCGAGCTCGCACCAGCCGGACTCGGTCATCCCCAGGAGCACTGTTCGCGTTCGGCCAGTGGCGGTCACCACACCGTTCGCTGCCTTCGAGCAAGTAAGCAGCCACCACTTGTTCCGGGGGCCCCACGAAGCACACTTTGCCATCGCTTAACCATATCGCGCTCTCACACAATTGAGAAATCGCCGCCATATTGTGGGAGATGAAAACCACCGTGCGTCCGCCACGACTGACTTCCCCAATCTTTCCCAGGCATTTCTTCTGGAACCCGGCATCGCCGACCGCCAGCACCTCATCCACCAGCAGGATCTCCGTTTCCAGGTGCGCCGCCACGGCAAACGCCAGCCGGAGGTACATGCCGCTGGAGTAGTGCTTCACGGGCGTGTCGATGAACTTCTCGACCTCGGCGAAGGCCACGATTTCGTCAAACTTGCGCGTCACTTCCTTCTTGCTCATGCCCAGGATGGCGCCGTTGAGATAGGTGTTCTCCCTCCCGGTGAGCTCGGGGTGAAAGCCCGTGCCCACTTCCAGCAGGCTGCCCAGGCGGCCTTGGACATCGGCATAGCCCGTGGTGGGCTTGGTGACGCGGGCCAGAATCTTGAGCAGGGTGCTCTTGCCGGCGCCGTTGCGGCCGATGATGCCCACCACTTCGCCCCGGCGAATCTCGAACGAGACATCCTTGAGCGCCCAGATGTGGGTGGCATCGCCGTTGGCCGATGGCGGCTTGCGGGCCCGAAAGAGCCGGGCCGGGGCGCGCACGGCGCTCGCGATCGCCTCGCGCAAGGTGAGGTTTTTTTGGCGCTCGCCAATCGTGTAGCGCTTGCTCAAATTTACGGCGCGAATGACCGTGTCAGACATGAGGAAAGTCCAAGGTCAGGAACTGGGATTCAGGAGTTAGGAGTCAGAAGTCAGGAGTAAGCATTGAGAAGCGAAGCCAAGACATTATGTCAGGTACGCAAGGCATGAGTAAGACATAAAGTCATTGTTCAGCTTCCTCGCTGCGGCTTGAGCATTCATAATTCAGACTTCTAGTCCTCTTGCCAACCGCGGAGGATTGGTTGGTCCGCATCCGTCTTTGTTGGGCTGTAGTGGGCATCCGCCCTTTATCTACAATGCAAGCCGGGCGGCCGTTACGAATCGGCCCAAAAATGAAAAACAAATTTTGCTTTAGACGACGTCAGCAATCGTTCCTTCCATCCTATGAAAGAAGAGCGCCCCACCTACGACCAAAAGAAGCACCACACCAAATGAGATGGCCAGCAATACCGTCGGGGGCTGCCCGCGCCCGGTCAAGCTCCAGCGAAACCCTTCGATGACGCCCGCCATGGGGTTCAGCCCGTAAAGCCAACGCCATCGCTCCGGGACGAGGCTGCTCGGATACGCGACGGGAGAAGCGAACATCCAGAACTGCACGAGGAAAGGGACTACGAAACGGACGTCCCGGTAAACCGCATCCAGAGTTGAGAGCCAAAGGCCCACCGCCAAGGCGGTCAAGAACGCCAGCAGCAGAAAAAGGGGAACCAGAAGCAGGGCCGGGCCAGGCTTGATTCGGTACCAGACCATGAGGCCCACAAAGACCAGGAAACTGATGGCGAAGTCCAGCAACCCTGAGGCCACGGCCGCCAAGGGGAGCACCAGACGAGGGAAATAAACTTTGGTAATAACGTGCTGTTGGTCCACCACGACGCCGGCGGCGCGCTGCAAAGAACTGGCAAAGTAAGTCCAGGGCAGCAGAGCGCTGTAGTAAAAGATGGGATAAGGCAGTCCGTGGGAAGGCATTTTGGCCAATTTCCCGAAGAAAAGGCTGAACACGACCATGGTCATGAAGGGCTGAATCACCACCCAGGCCGCCCCCATGGCGGTTTGCTTGTAGCGCACGGTGATGTCTCGCCAGACAAAGAAGTACAGCAACTCGCGCGCCGCCCAAAGCTCCTTGAAATCGATGTCCAGCCACCCGCGCGGCGGAGCGATACGCAGCACCGGCGGCTCAACCTGAACAACTTGCTCGGCAAGTGTATCTGTCACTTGGTTTCAGTTACTCCCTGCTCCTGTCTCAATTGGCGGACGTCTTCT
Source organism: Acidobacteriota bacterium (assembly GCA_003165615.1). The sequence continues at coordinate 11,214 of PLWR01000562.1, forward strand.
TGCTCGATACGGTGCATCAGGCCTCTGCGGTTTTCAAAGTAGGTGGCAAGTTCGGTCCCGGCTTGCTGCGGCACCACAAGGAATTGATTGCGAACCATCTGCTTCCAGGAGATCGGTCCCCGGACCGGAACCATGTGGGTGCCCCACTGGAAGATGAAAGCCAGGTTCCAGAGGACGAGAAGAGCGGTGACGGAGCTTGCCCACGCCATCGCCTTTCGCTCATTTCCCAGCCATTGGGCGAACTCGCTGACGCAAACCGCCAAGCCTAATATGAAAACAGGCGTGAGTGAGATGAAGAACCGGTTGCCGAAAGAAGACAGTCCATCCCAGTTGGTATGGAAGGAGACCAGAACCAAAAAAGCCAGAAATGAGATGAGAAGGTATGCGGCCAATTCCTTGTCGTGCTTTAGCATTAAGAACAAGCCACCCATCGCCAGAATCAGGATTGGCGTCCACGTGAGGAGGCCATGATCGGGGGAAAAAAGCACTTGGAGAAGCGCTGGCTTCATGCTCCATTCATGCGAGTATCCCAGATCGAAGAGATGGCCACAGATAACCCTCCGGGTTATCAAGGTAGGCAGGAAGGCCACTACCAGCGCGAAGCCATAAGCGAGGTATGCCTTGAAGACCCTGCCCCTGGCGCCCCAATCGCGCTCACCATTTCGCCACTTCTTTCCATACTGCCGGACGGACCCCAGAAATGGTATCAACAGCAGCGCGATGTTCAGGTAGTAGACGTCGAGCATCAATCCCGACAACAAACCGAGGATCACCCACTGCGCCAGCGTTCTGCCTTGACGGGTCCGCTGCCAGTACCAGAGAAAAACCGCGACGGCAAACACCGAGTGGGCGTGTGACCAGGAGGGATTGAAGTACATGTAAACGGGGAGAGAGCTGGCGAACCAGATACCCAGGGTCGCCAGAAAAGCCCAGCACTCAGCGGTGTAGTGGCACGCCCATCGAAAGGATATGAGCAAGCCCAGGAATCCGTAAAGTGCCGTGGCGAGGGCCATGGTAACGAGATAGGGCCGGGAATAGCCGTTCGCCTGGACACTGATCCCAAACCTCTGGAGCGTCAACAGAACGCCGTGGACCGGCACCAGAAAAGGCGCCCAAAGCATGGACGGCCCCACCGCAAAGTGATTGTCGAGATGGCCGGTCTGCGTGTACAGGCGAGGGTCAATCGTGCCATCCGCAAGCACCCTGCCCATGGCGAAACTCTCGTTGGCAGACCGCCAGTCATTGGCGAAATCCAGCTTATGCTCGACCAGAAGCGATCGGATGTAGGCGTAGTAGCCGACCCCGTCACCTCTGACCCAGGGGTTGACGAGGGGCAAAGTGAGGAAGAAGACGAGCAGAAGAATCCTGGCGTATCGATGCCATAGGTGCGCCGCGCCCAGGCACTGCAGCGTGGGATCGGGCGATCTATCGTGGGTCACCAACGGGGCCTGGATCACCTGACTCAATATGCCGTTTTCGCTGTCGTCCTGGCAGCAAGCTCACGCGCTGCCTGAGGTTCCCGATGCGGCGGGGGCCCGGCACAGTAACTCACGCCTATTGCGAGGGGGCGGTTTGAACCACCGGCGTTCGCGCCGCAATGTGAGCGCTCACTTTATCGACAATCACAGGAAGGGGCATGGAGGGACGGAAGTTCGTAAGCCGCACTAGCTTTTCCAACGACGGGACCCGCCGGGCCATGTCCTCAAAGCCCGGTTCGTACGCCTGGTCGTAAGGAATGTATTGAATGGCCGAGACGCTGCTGGTTCGCTGTTTGACCAGCAAGGCCAATTCTTCAATGGTAATTTCGTGGTCGTTGCCGATATTCACCACTTCGCCCACCGCCCGATCCGTGTCCATCAATTTCAGGATCGCCTCGATGACGTCCCCAACATAGCCAAAGCAGCGGCTCTGCCCGCCTGTCCCAAATACGGTCATGGGCAAACCGTCCAAGGCTTGACTAACGAAAGTGGGCAGCACCATTCCGTAACGGCCCGTCTGGCGGGGCCCCACGGTGTTGAACAGTCTGCCGATCACGATCGGCAGCCTTTTTTCTTTCCAGTAAGCCAGGGCAAGAAATTCGTCCAGAGCCTTGGAAGCAGCGTAGGACCAACGTGACTTCACCGTGGGGCCCAGAGTGGTGTCATCATCCTCACAGAAGGGCACCTTGTTGTTCTTGCCGTAAACCTCGGAGGTGGAGGCAATGAAAACCAGCTTGCCCTTCCTGGCGGCGGCTTCCAAAACCAACTCTGTCCCCTTGACATTGGTTTCAATGGTGCGAACCGGACTTTCAATAATCCGCCGAACCCCCACCGCCGCCGCCAGGTGATAAACGACGTCGGACTCGTCAACCACCTCCGCCAGGAGGTGACGGTTCATCACGCTATCAAAGAAACATTGCAGGGCGCCGTTCGCCCGCAAGTGGCGGAGATTATCAACGGACCCGGTGCTCAGATCGTCCAGGATAATAACCCGGTCGCCGCGCAAAAGCAGGGCTTCCGCCAGATGCGACCCGATGAATCCCGCCCCACCTGTTATCAATGAAACCATAGATCCGTTCTCCCTCAAAACGATGATCCAACCCTGCGGTAATGATCAAGCCTGGCGGGCGAGGACGGCGCGGCCCCCCCGGTCTTTTTATTGCATTCCAGGGGATAAATCCGCCCCATCACTTCACCCGGATTCCGGATCCGGCCTGCGGCCGCTATCCCGAGGAGCGGTCGCCGCCATGGGCATAATACTTGTTATTCGTATATGAATAGTGACCGTGGTAATACCTATACCCATAATATCCATCACGGGCGGCATCCACCTTGTTCAGGACCGTCCCAATAATCCTGCCCCCCGCGTGTTCGATGATCCGGCAGGCGCGGCTTAGGGCTGCGCGCGAAGTCATTTCGCATTCCACGATCATGACCACACCATCCACGAGGCTGGAGACAATGGTGGCGTCAGTAACCGGCAATATAGGGGGCGAGTCGATGATGATGTGATCAAAATCCTGCCGCAGCCGCTTGACCAGGTCTTCCATTTTTGTTGAGCACAGCAGCTCGGCGGGATTGGGAGGGATGGGGCCGCTGGGCAGGATCACAAGACCAGACATCCCTTCGATTTTGTACAGGAGTTCATGCCCATACTCATAGGTGCCGGTGAGAACTCCCGAAAGCCCCCTGTTGAGAGTCAACCTCAAGGCCTTCGCAATGCCGGGGCGACGCATGTCTCCATCGATCAGGAGCACGCGCCCCCCTTTCTGGGCCATGGAGAGAGAGAGATTCAACGCGGTTACCGTCTTTCCTTCGTTGGGTTGAGAACTGGTAATCAACAGCACCTGCGGCGGCCGATCGGCGGTCGAAAGCAGAATGGAGGTGCGAAGTGCCCGATAGGCTTCGGAAATGGGACCGCCAGGTATCTTAATAACTGCCATTGCCGCGGCGGGTCGCGAATCGTGACTCTTGAGGGGTATGCGCTTGATGGTGGACGAGGATGGACGGGGCAGTCCGAAATTTACATGGGCGATGGGAACAATTGCCAGGGTGGGAAGATCGGTAAGTTTCTCGATCTCTTGGGCGCTCTTGATGGAATTGTCCAGCGCCTCCCGGGTTAAGGCCAAGGCTACCCCCAACCCCAAACCTGCCGCCATCGCAAACATGACATTACGCATCTTGTCCGGCCGGATGGGAGCCGTCGGGGGCACGGCCCGGTCGATAACGTGGATGTTGGTTGCCCGCAAGCCGGCGGAAACATTGGCATCCTTCAGGTGGGCAAGCAAGCTATCGTAAAGCTGTTGATTGGATTCAAATTCCCGCTTCAGCAAATTGTGCTCAATCAGCAACTGATTGACCTTCTCCACCTCCACATTCTGTTTCTTTACGGCCTCCGAGAGAATTTTCTCCCGCTGGCTGGCAGCCTGGTATTCGCTGCGGATGTTTTCTACCGCACGCTTCCTTTCCCGCACCACCAGCGACTCCAGATCCTTCAGTTGGTCCTGAATGGCAAGCGCTTTGGGATAGGTCGGCCCGTAGCGCGACGATACTTCCGAGTACTGCTCTTTCAAATCAACTTCTTTGGCTTCCAGGCCACTTAGGAGGCTACTCGATTGAATGAACCCCACTTGCGCCTCATTCTCCTCAACCATCTTGTAAACCGATTCCCTCGCCATGCGGTCGGTTTGGGCGCTATTGAAGCTCTTGTTCAGGTCCTCCAGTCTGGCTTCGGCAACAGTTTGCTTGTCGCCCACGCTTACGATGTCGTTTCGCCGCTCATAATCCACCATCGCTTGCTCGGATTTTTCCACTTTCACTTTCAATTCATCCAGCCTCTGCTCCATCCATCCGGTCGCCTGCCGGCTGGCGTCATACTTCGTGCGAAAATTATATTCGATATAGTTCTCGACCAGCGTGTTCACGACGGCAGCCGCCTGTTTGGGATCAGTACTCTCATATTTCACCAGTATCATGCGGGTGTCCTTTGCCAACTCCACTTGGAGGTGACCTTGGAATGCGCGGATAGCTGGAATTTGCATCGCCATGGGAGTCCCCATGACTTTACCGCCGGACTTCTCCGATCCACCCAACCCTAATGCCTGTATCGTATCCCACGCCAGTTCGTCACTTTGCAGGATGCTGACCTGCGTGGCCAGAAATACATCGTCGGCTTCCCCCGTCTTGAAGAGGTCATTCAACGACTGCAAGAGTGGAACTTCGGATTCCACATCGACTCGAGACATGGCCTGGTAAACGGGCAGCATCTTAAAGGAGTAGAAAGCTACCAATGCCGTAAGGACCAGCGCGGTGGCGAGAATGAGCCATTGATGTTTCACCAAAAGGTCCCATACAGCGCGGAACTGACCGAAGGCATCGATCTCGCCGATCTCAATACTCCTGGTCACTGGGATGCGCCGGTCGCGCGAGTCGCCAGGACCAAGGGTGGGGTGATTATAGGGAGCTAACTCTTTGTTTCCAAGCATGTTATTTCCTCGGCTTAGAGCCTATTGGCAACCACATCGTTGAAACAATAACCTCATTGAATTCTTTCCCTTAATGTCAGGCGAAAAGGGATTCCTAATGGACGACAAGGGCAGTAGTAGCTGCGGCGCCAACAACTTCCCCGGGTACAGCAGTGAGTGTGTGTAACGCCTTCTTTCCGCCGCTGCCCGGGATGAAGAGGATGTCGTTCGCCTGCAATTTGACATCGGGTGATCGCCCGGCGAGTATGTCCTTCAGATTAAGGGCGATCTCCTCGCGTCCATTCGCCGCCTTAGGGTCCTTCCGAATGATCATCGCTTTACTCTTGTTGGCGACACTGGTTACGTCACCCGAGATGGCCAAGGCGCGCAGAACGGTCAATTCATCATGACTGTTCTTAAGGGTGTAGCCCCCCGGACTCCTGACTTCACCCAGTATGTAAAAAACCCCGGCCCTCTCCACGGACACGCGGTCCCCCGGCCACACGGTGATCGTCGAGGCAGGATCATTACCATCCATAACCTTCTTCAAATCAATGGTCACCGTCGGGGCTGTCAGCCCACCCTCCATTTGGAGATCCCGCAGGGCGAGGGCGCCACGTGTAATGGTGACGGTAGCCCCCGCGTCGTCGGCTAACCCGCCACAGCGCGCGAGAACATCGACCAATTTTTGCTGCCAGGTCATAGGAAGTACCTGGGGAGCCTTCACGGCCCCGTCTACAGATATTGAACTGTTCCGCGATTGTGTGACTGAGACGGCGATTTCCGGGCGCCGCAGGCGGCCGGACTGGCGGAATGCTTCCTCCATCGCGCGCGCGACCTGGTCAGGAGTCAACCCTGCCACCTGGAGAGGATTGGGAAGCAAAGGGACGATAATGGTTCCGGCCGGGCTTACCGTGTAAGTGTGGGTAAGCTCCGGCACATCGTAAACATAGACATCCAACACGTCACCCGGATTGATCAATAATTCAACGGACTGAGACGCGGGGGAAGGTGCGGCCGGCGGTGTCGGCAATATCGGAGCAGACGCGGCCGGCTTCACCCCCTGCGCAGGATCCTGAGCTATTAGAATTGCGTGCGGGCTGATTAAGATGAATACAAGCGTGAGGACCAGAAAGAGATTTACTACCGGAAATCGTCCAAGCACACCTATCCGTTCCAGGATTCGAGAGATTTTGTTGCTCATGGCGTGACTCCTCTTCGTAATCAACCAGCGCCTCGGCAGGAGGCGGTTAGACAGGTTATGCTTACTGAGATCTGCTCCATAAAGCCATCAGTAGACTTGATTGCTTCGGAGTTCTCGGTAATTAGTTATAGAGTGTTTTTGGAGCANNTTGGAGGTGGGCGATGCAAAATCGGGTTCGGCCGAGGTTCGAGTGACATTCCTCCCTACGGATCCGGCGTGGTCGAAGTGTATACATCCCCTTGAATGCTTCGGCTCTTGCCAGGAACCTTCGCATTGAAAAAGCTTAAGATAGCTCCGCCCTCTGACTTACTTGGCCTTTTCTGAGTAAGTCATACAGTCTGAATACTGACCACCAGTGGATCGCTCTTTCATTGGGACTAGGGTGCAATGCCAGAACAATGAGACAATTCTCTTCCCCTGCCGGATGTCAACTCCCCACAGACCCACGTAACTACTGCCTTTGCAATCTTATGCGGGCACTTATCTGGACAAATTGCCGGTCCTGTGACGCTCTGCCCTACATCAGGACGTACGCCCCACAAAATCAAGATGTTGGTCTAGAGTCGTCAAACTTATGATAAACGATTTCTTGATTGGGGTCAAGGCGCAAAAAGAAACACGTCACCTTCATCGGACCATGGGATCTTGAAGTAGCCAGGCACTCGCACCGGTTCCTTCCACGAGGCCGCGATCCCAGCAGAAGTTGTGCATCCGCCGTGCGTCGCCGTGCAGGGTCAGTGATTCGCCGCGGATGCAGTCATTTCTCCTTGTTCGGGGACTATTCGGCCGGAAAAGCTCGCAAGGCCCGCGCAGAATCCGAACCAAGCCGCGTTGGCGGGAATATGCAGGTTGAAGTCGACAAAGCTGTGGATCAGTAAGCCGCAACATGCCACCGCTGCCCCAAGTTGAATCCACCCCGGCTCACGCAACAATTGGACGCTCAAGTTCCTGAACGTGATGGGGACAAATAATACCAGGACGGTGAGAATCAGAACTCCACCGAGCAACCCGGTCTCTGTCAAAGCCTCGACATAATCGTTGTGGGCGTGCTCTGTCACCAAGTCTGACGGATCGGTTTGATGCGGAGGGTAGACCGTGACGAAGCTGCCCATTCCCGCACCTAACCAGGGGTGTTCCCGGAAGATCCCGAGAGAGTTCCTCCAGAGCGCCAGCCGACCCCCCTGGCTTGCCTCAGGCATGTAGTTATTGATCGTTCCGAGTTTGGTAAGGACATAGGTCGGGACAAGCCAGAAGAAGAGGGCAGCACCTGCCACAAGCACCAACCCCGTCGCTGCAACTCTCATTCGCCGGATTGGGAGGGGATTGCGCCAAATCATGATCCAGCCCAGTATCGCTATCTCCACCAAGACGGAGACAAAGCCTCCACGAGAGCCGGTAAGGAGCAATGAGACAATCTGGACCAGCACCCCAAACCAGAGCATGCCACTCTGCGGGTCACCCTTCGGTCGCGAAAGAACGTAGCCGGCGGAGACCGGAATAACCATTTCCATCAAACCCGCATAGTGGTCGCGGTCAACGTAAGGCCCGAAAGGGCTTGCAAGATCGTGGCCGACCCCAATGATCCTGACGGGGTTCCACAAGAATTGAAGGATGGAAAGAAAACTGAGCAGAAAACCGAAGACCAATACGGTGATCCCCACCCGGCGCCACGTTTCAACAGGAGAATCCACAAATAGCTGGATGACAACGAAGAACAACACAAAGTAGGTGGCGAGTTTGAGGAGCGATTCTTTCGTCGCGATGGGATTAAGAGTCAGATGAAAAGACAACTGAATCAATCCCAGGACTAGAAAAAGGGCGAGGGGCAAGTAAACCGAAAAATAGCCTATTCTCAGCCGCCCATCCTGGATGCTTCCCGCCATCCACAGAATCAGAACCAACAGCGTCAGGATGGTGAGGGATGCCCACGCCCAGGTATAAACCGCGCCGAAGGGCAGAGGCGCCGCCATGAGCGTCAACCCAAGCAGCATCCGCGCAACGGAAAATGTGCGGGATGCGGGTCCGCTTCTCATGTCGCCAACTTCTGATGCAGGAAATCTCATTTCTATTCCAAAAAGGATTTCTAGTGGCCGGATACCACTACTGCGCGCGGTGGGAAATCTTCACACAGACTCCTAGTGGCTTCAAAACCACAGTGTCGAGCCAGAAACTTCCCGTGATCTCCATGGGAAAAGTCCGGCTCCGCACGCGTTTGACGGAAAGTTGCACGAGGTTTGTCTCTGGCCCGATACAAAACTCCATGTTGATCGGATGCCAGGGAGTCGTTCCAACCGTGGTCTCGCTCATAAAATTCGGGCCGTTCGCATGAGCCGAATCCAGCACTTGCAATCGCGGTCCGCTGTCAGATGTGATGTCTTGCGAGCGCACATAGGCGGTCAGGAGATAGGCCTGATCTGGGGCCACCGGAACATACTGATATATCGGCGTGTATTCATCGTTTCGGCTGACCGTAAAGTCCATTCGCAGGCAAAGCTTCCCCGTGTGGGCCGTCGCGTCCGAGAAATCAAGCGCAACATAAGGGCCGGGCTGGTTGCGCCAATCGAAACCGACATTCAACGGGGTCTGTTCAAAATCCCCATTGAAGACCAGATTGCCCTCTTCACCTGGTCCAGGGCTCGAAACTACTTTTAACTTCTCAAGGTCCCGCCACGCGCTCTGAGCTTCTTCCACCCGGCCGAGCCCAAGCAAATGCTCAATGTAAGGCGTGGCCATGGAAAGCGGAAAGGGAACTCCGGCCGCCACCACCTGCGCCCACACCGGACGGGCCAGAACATCCACCTCGTGCTCCTCATCCCTAATCAAGAAGTCAAGATAGGCCAGCTTCAGGACGGGATCCTTCCCCGGTGGCAAAACCCTTTGCAGGATGAGTTGAGGATCCCCCAACGTACCCAAACACACGTGGAAGGTCGCGGGGCCGTACGCCGGATCCAGCTCCAACAAGCGGCGGAACTCCGCCACGGCCCTATCCGCTTGACCTGCGCGCAGAAAGGTGTTTGCCGCAACCCAACGTAAATGCGGCGCCGCCGGGCTAAGTCTAACGGCTTGCTCGACGCCCTGCGTGGCGCAGACCGTGTCGTCGTCCAATTCACAGACCCAGGCAAGGTCAGACCAGTAGCGCGCCACGTGAGGATTCAATTCCGTGGCGCGGCGAAGGTGCTTGGCACCCTCGGCCCTGTCAGTTTCTCCGCCTGAGTCATAGAGGATCATGCCAAGTCGGTGATGAAGTTCAGGGTTGGCAGGGTCAAGATTTATTGCCCTTTGAATTGCCCCCCCCTCCACGGATTCGCCCAGCATCGCGACGAAGGCGGCACGAAGGGCCTCCCCACCCAGGAACAAGGCGCCCCCGACCACCACCAGGAAAAAGATCCAACTGCGCCACGGGGGTTGTAGAGCGAGATCAACGGTGCGGAGGCGCGACCATGGGGAAGCAGACCTGGGTACAGGTTCCGCCACCTTCCACTGATGTCGTTGAGATTGTTCCTGAGTCAATTTCGGGCAAACCCCTACCGGATTGAGCCGCGCAATGGCAGATCAATACTCTGGAAGTTGTTATTATAATCCCAGAAGGAAGTGAGCAAAGGATTTTATCGGTCGAGGGCTGCGCGGAGCGCCATTGCTGCGTGTAATTGTATTCGAGGGCTCACCGACGGTGGAAAACCGATGGTCATGTTCGCTGGGGCTGCACAGAGAAATGCGGACTAAGCAGGGACGCTCGACCATCCCGGATTGACAACGCCCGGTACAAGGATCTGACTCCGCCCCCCGACACGCTGGACCATGGCAGCGTCAACCTCCACCGCCACGGATCGCTGCAACATCTCGACAGAAAGGAGGAGCTTGCACCAGTTCTTCTTGCGGAGCAGGAGCCCTTCCAACCCTCGCAGCGGACCTGCCGTAACCCTGACATGATCGCCACATTTGAGATAAGGGTGCGGCTCTGCATGGACGGGACTCTCGACCACCGTACGTATCGCCTCGATCTCCACGCTGGATATGCTCGCCGGTTGCCCCCCGCATCCCACCACCGTGTGAACGCCGGGAGTGGTAAGCACTGGGAGCCACTGGACAATGGGCCCGCGGAGAAAGACGTAACACGGGAAGAGGGGGAGCGAAACTCGTTTGACGCGGTCTTTCCACTGGTGAGCGGTGGTATAGAGGGGGAGGAAAGACTCAAAACCTTTCCCCGCAAGGACTTGATGAACACACTTCTCGTGCTGATGGCGAGTATATAGAGCGTACCAGGAGTTGCGAGTGTCTAGGTCTGCCACCGGTATACCTTGCTTGCTCACGAGTCCGACAGCTCCGCTGCCTGACCCACAGGATTTACTAAGAAGTATATTCGCCCCCTGCTCAAGGCAGAAAGGCTATCACTTTTCTTGCCCGGCACAATCCGCCGCTCCTTATAACAGTGGGCGGATTAACCACAGCCAGAGATCCGCTGAAAGGCTACCAGGGGAGCGCCTTGGCTTCGAAAGCTCACTCCCGATCGGGCGTTAGCGATCAAGGGATCCTGCGTACACTTCCATCAGACGACGCGCTCTTGCAGGACCCGATCCACAAATACAGAGTATCAAACCTATCTCAGAATCTTCAAGTCCCTCACTAACTATTATCTGCAACTCTACCCCCTGGCAGGCTGATGAAAAAGCCGTCGCGACGCCCTCTATAGCGCCGGCATCTTGCCGGCTCTTATCGAATTCAATGGAGTTGCCGGCTGGAAGCGGGCGCTACGATAGCGCTCCAAAGACTTTTTCATCAGCCTGCCAAGGGAGGTCTATTCAATTGCAAATGTCGATATAAGCCCGTCCCACGGCAATTGCCGCAGAAGGGACTCCATTACCCATTTTGGCCAGAAATCGAGTATTGAAAATCAAGGAGTTAGCTTTAGTCCGTGCCGCTAACTTACTTCTACGCCCCGCGAATGACCTTTGCGCTTTGGAGCCGAAGGCGGGGCGGCGTTTCACCGCTGCATCAATTCCGTAACCTCTTTCACGATTCGCTCTACCGATGGTTGAATGTGCTGGTCCAGGGTGGGGCTGAACGCATGGGGGGCAGGCAGGGAGCAGATGCGCCGCACTGGAGCATCCAGTTCATCCAAGGCTTTCTCGGCCGCCAGCGCCGCAATTTCCGCCGCAAATCCACAGTTGGCGTAGGCCTCGTCGACAATCGCCAGGCGACCCGTCTTGGCCACTGACTTCAGGATGGCTGCTTCATCGAGCGGAGCCACAGTGCGAGGGTCGATCACTTCAACGGAAATCCCCTGCTTCGCTAAAATCTCCGCGGCTTCCAAAGCGCGCAGGACCATCAGGCTCACGGCCACCACGGTCAAATCGGTGCCTTCGCGCCGGACGACCGCCTGCCCGAAGGGGATCGTGTACTCTTCCTCCGGAACCGGCCCCTTGCTTCCAAACAGGCCTTTGTGCTCCAGAAACAACACGGGATTATCTTCGTGGAGGGTGGTTTTCAGCAGACCTTTGACGTCATAGGGGAAAGCAGGGACCACCACTTTGAGGCCGGGGATGTGCGTGTAGAAATTGTACAAGGTGTGGGAATGGTGGGGACCGGCGCTACGCACCCCTCCCATGGCGGCACGGATCACCAAGGGCACCTTGAACTTCCCATTGGAGATGTAGTGGATCGTCGAGGCCTGCTGAATGATTTGCCCGGAGGTCTCGAGCATAAAATCCATGAAGACGATGTCCACCACCGGCCGGCTGCCGGCCATCGCGGCGCCAATGCCCAGGCCTGTCTGCCCGATTTCAGAGATGGGTGTGTCACGCAGACGTTCCCCTCCAAATTCGGCAAACAACCCCCGCGTTTGTTGCCAGTTTCCCCCGCGAACGCCGATGCCCTGGCCAATATAGAAGATCGTAGGGTCGCGCCGCATCTCTTCGCGCAGGGCTTCAATCCCCGCCTCGCAGTAACTGATAATGCGCACCTTGGGGCTCTCCTGGCCTTCCGCGGCCTTTGTCGCTACACTACTATTCGCCATAAATCCCTCTCCGCCTAATTACTTGGAATAAACATGCTCGAGCGCCGTCTCCGCATCCGGTTGGGGGCTGCGGAGGGAAAAATCTGCCGCCTCATCGATGAGCTTGCGAACCTCCGCGTCGATGGCATCGAATTCCTGGGGCTCCGCCAGCTTCGCTTCCAGAACTTGCGCGCGCAGCTTGGCCACGGGGTCGCGCCCCTTCCAGGCTGCAATTTCATCCTTGGGCCGATAGGAAGTGCCAGGGTCTCCCACGTGGTGCCCGAACCACCGGTAGGTGAGGCACTCGATCAGCGTCGGCCCTTCCCCGCGCCGCGCCCGCGCAATCGCCTCGCCGGCTTTCTCATACACGGCCAGCACATCCTCGCCATCAACTTCCACGCCGGGAATACCATACGCCGGGCCGCGATTGGCCACATGAGTGTTCTTGGTGGCGGTGGTAAACGGCGTTTCCGTGGCATACATGTTGTTTTCGCAAACGGCCACCAGGGGCAGATTCCACACGCCTGCCAAATTTAACCCCTCGTGAAAGGCGCCGTTGCTCACCGCCCCATCCCCCAGAAAGGTCACCGCTACCTGATCGGTGCCGTGCAATTTGGCGCTCAGGGCGGCCCCCGCGGCAATGGGGATTCCCGCCGCGACTACACCGTTCGTACCAAGGAATCCCACCGCCGGTTCGTAGAGGTGCATACTTCCACCTCGCCCGCCACTGCATCCGCCAACCTTGCCCAGCAATTCCGCCAGCGCCGCGCGCGGGGCAATTCCTTTTGCCAGGGCGTGCCCATGGCCGCGGTGCGTGCTGGTGACGTAATCGTCCTTCCGCAAATGGGCGCACACTCCCGCTGCCACCGCCTCTTCGCCCACGTAAAGGTGGATGAAACCCGGCATCTTTCCCGAGCGGAAGATCTCATAGGCTTTTAGCTCAAACTCGCGCTGTTCCTGCATGCTGCGATAAAGCCCTAAGGCCAGTTCTTTGGACACATTCATTGCCGATTCCTCTTTAGAGAAGATTTCCCTTCCCGGTTGCCCTTAATGCCAAGTTCATTTTTTGTCCACACGAAGATTTTCCCTTCGGCGCGTTCTGTCTCTGTGACCTCCGTGCCCAGAACAGCTTCAACCCAGAGGTCACAGAGTTCCTCCGTCTGCTCTGTGTGAGAGCTTTAGAAGCGGTGAGGACACAGAAAACCTTCGGCGGAGGCACCACGGTCTCGCCCTTCGGCATACCAAGTGCAAGGCCCCGCACTCACTCTCGCTACCAATCCCGTGCGAATCCCGCCGTCCATCCGCCATCTATCACCAGCACGGTGGCGGTGACGTAACTGGCATCATCGGACGCCAGAAAGAGCGCGCCCTTGGCAATATCTTCCGGCGTTCCGGGCCGGCCCAGCGCCACGTGAGACAGCAGGCTGTCGCCCAGCTTCTTCCCTTCGGGGCTGTAAAACATCGACTTCGTTCCTTCCACCAGGATCGAGCCGGGGGCAATGGCGTTCACCCGAATCCCATACTGCCCGACCTCCAAGGCGTGGGAGCGGGTAAAGTTTATCACCCCGGCTTTTGCCGCTGCGAAGGCCGATTGCACGCGAACCGGTACGACGCCGAATGCCGAACTGATGTTGATGATATTTCCCTTGCAGCGTTTCACCATCCGGGCGGAAGCGGCCCGCGAACAATAGAATAGGCCGTCCAGGTCTACACGGAGAATCCGGTGCCAATCGTCGTCCAGAAATTCATGAATAGGATGGCGCTCTTTGCCCAGATTGATTCCCGCATTGTTCACCAGGATATCGATCGGCCCCAGGTCGTCTTCCACGGCCGCGATCATCGCGTTCACGACATCCACGTCACCGACGTCTCCCTGGTAGAATTTTGCTTTTCCCCCACGCTTTTGAATCTCCGCAACGGTTTGCTCACCGGTAGGTTTGATGTCATTCACGGCAATCACGGCGCCATTCTCTGAGAAAGCGTAGGCCATGGCCTGCCCGATGCCCTGCCCGGAACCGGTAATCAGCGCGACGCGTCCCGCCAGATCCACTTTCATAGATTTCCCTCCGGGGGTTTTAACTATTGGTCTTGTCTCCTGGGAGCGATCGGCAAATCAGCAGTGAGCCCTTCCATTCTTGCCGTTCCATTCTCAATGATGGCGTATGTAATAAAAGCTCGCCCCCGGGTCGAAAATCTACTCTTTCTGACGACGCAAAGTCAAGCGGCGAGCACAAAGTGAGGAACACAACGTGACACACGGCGGGTCAACGGGTTCATTGGCTCGCGTAGCCGTCGCTTCAATGCTGACCCACCCTGCCGTTTCTTGGATTTTCCGTCCATCGCGATCCCGCGGGCCGACCGCATGCCGCCGCAGGTAACGGTTAAGTGGACTGCCTTTCATTTGAGTTTTTGGACGCTGGAGAGTAAATTATGACCTTCTTGGCCGTCCGCCGCGGGGGACAAAGACAGAGGAGGTACCATGATTCAATATCATGAGTGCGGAATCAACGCAGTCCACAACTTAATCCGTCGAACCTGGGGAAATTGGCAAGGGAAGAATGGCCGTAGGAGCTTCATTTCGCCTCTCGCCATTGCGGTAATCCTCGGAGTCTCGATAATCCCATTTCCACGAGGGGCATGCGCGCAGGAAGCGGGCCCGGTGGCGCGGTGGTCATTCGACAACGCCAGCGGCCCTATGGTGCGCGACACGGTGAGCGGAACCGAAGACAAAGTTGGGGGTTTCTACAAATACGTCCCGGGAGTTTCCGGAAATGGTTTGCGGTTTGATGGCTACACCACCAGCGTCGTTCGCAAGGCGGAAAGCGCCCCCAAATTGCATGGTTCATTTTCGGTGGCAGCATGGATCGCCCTTGATACCTACCCGTGGAACTGGATGCCGGTAGTTGACCAGGAGGAGGATCGGCAATCGGGTTACTTTTTCGGAGTGGACGCGTTGGGACACGTAAGTCTGCAGGTCTCGGTTGACGGGGTCTGGCAAACGGTGACCTCGACGGCGCAAATTCCCCTGAAGAAGTGGGCTCACATTACGGGGACCTACGGCGAGAACCGTGGACTGACTATCTACCTTGATGGGAAAGAAGTGGGAAGTTTAGCCGTAAGCGGCCCGATGATGACCGCGGCCACGCAAGACTTGCTGATCGGCAGGGTGCGGGAGCCCATGCTTCCCTTCCCTTCTTTCTCCATATCACCGCGGTATCCGGTTTGGTACTCGCTCGATGGCATCTTGGATGAAGTGGCCATCTACAATCGGAGTTTGAGTGCGGAAGAAATTCAGCAGGCGTACGCCTCCGCTCATGCGCCTGAGGGTGAAGTTATCCCCTGGCCGGTGCTTCCCTCGGGCCCTCCCGGAGCGGGTCCTTTCGGCGCGTTTTATTGCACCCTGAAGTATGAGGATACCTGGGACAGGCTCCGGCGCATCGGGCCCGATTCCGATGTGGTCGTGCGCTTTGATGATTCGCCCACCCGGCTGGTCTTTTGGCAGGGGACCGCCTACATCCCCACCTGGGTTACCGAGAACGGCACGTGGTTCACCGACGAATTCCTTGAAGCTTACGCTTCCGGGTGCCCGGACGAAGGGGATTGCGAGCCCATGTCCGACAAGCAGGACAGGTACTCGCACGTCAACATTGTGGAAAGCAGCGACGCGCGGGTGGTGGTTCACTGGCGTTATGCGCTGGCGGAGGTGAAACACTACCTGGGCGCCGACCCCGATCCCTTGACGGGGTGGTTTGATTGGGCGGACGAATACTGGACGGTTTACCCGGACGGCGTGGCGATCCGCCAGCAGGTCTTACGTCCCACCGATCAGACCAATAGTTACGAATGGCAGGAAACCATTGTCATCAACCCGCCCGGCCACCGCCCCGACGATGACATCAATTGGGACGCCCTCACCATCGGCAATATGCGAGGCGAGACGGCAACTTACACATGGGCGCCAAAGGCTTCGGGGGTATACGGGGATTTGCACCAACCTAAAGCAATCGATAAACCTGAAAATCCCAATATCCAGGTGGTAAATCTGAAATCAAGCTGGAAGCCCTTTGAAATCGTATCGCCCACCCACGCGGTGTTCAAAATCTTCAATATCTCACAATCCTATTATTCGTTTGGTTGCTGGAACCATTGGCCCATCACACAGATTGCTTCCAGTGGCAGATACTGTGTGGCGGCCGACCGAGCCTCGCATTCCTCCCTTTCCCACATCTACTGGGACAACTATGCAACCACCGACGCTTCGATAACCAAGATTCTGATGGATGGTTTGACCACGAAATCGGCGGCGGAGCTTGCCCCGCTGGCGAAATCGTGGTTATCTTCACCCCAGGTAAAGATAGAGGGCGAAGACTTCCAAAGCGAGGGCTATGACCCGGCGCAGCGGGCTTTCATTGTGAGCCGGAACAATGGGGGACAGCCGGTGGCATTGGCCCTCACTTTAAAGGCCAGCGATTCTTCACCAGTTTTGAATCCGGCCATCGTGATCAAGAACTGGGGAGAGGCGGCGGCGCAACTGAAGATCAATGGGAAACCGGTGGCTTGGGGAAAAGATTTCCGCCGCGGGTACGTTAAGCACCTCGATGGTACCGACCTGGTCGTGTGGATCCGGCAGCCATCGACGACGCCCGTGCAGATCGCGTTGCGGCCAGAACCGTGAAAAGACTGCGGAAAACATGTTCCGCATTCGAAAGGTCGTAGCCCACTGTCTCCTTTGACCCGCCCCTCGCGGGCGCAAGCGCTGGGGGCACCGCAGCCGGAACGTTCTGGGCTTCGACTGGCAAACCACCTTGACAGCGTTCAGCGTCAGCCAGTCCCTCGTGGTCTGCGTGACCTCTGTGCCTCTGCTATGAAAATGGCTGTGCCAAAGTGCTTCGCGCATTTTCATTCATCGTGGCGAGCCGCAGGCGCATTGGAATCTGTGGTGAAATCCTTTTTGGGTTGCGCCTTGGCTGCGCCAGGTATGTTGCATTGCAATATCGGGGTTTCGTACTCTGTTAACAAGGACTTTGGGTCCAGGGCTTTTCACTTTTGCATTTTGCCTTTTGCACCTTGTCTTTTGACTTGCTTTTACAGCTTGCCGTCCCCCTACACTTGCCGCTGCTACATGCCCGGCACGTAACCAATCCCGAAGCGCGCGCGCGACTCGTTGCGGAAGTCCGAAATCAGGGACATCAAGGAAGATGTTCCCCCATCCACCACGATTGTCTGCCCCACGATAAACCCGGCATCCTCCGTGCACAGGAAAGCGGCCAGTTTGGCGATGTCAATCGGCAGACCAAAGCGGCCCACCGGCACCGCATTCTTTGCCGATTCCACCGCTTCGCGTTCGTTGAATCCGGGAATGGCTTTGGTATGGTTCTCCACGTTGATCCAACCTGGAGCAATGGCATTTATGCGAACCCCTTTGTGCGCCAGCTCAACGCCCAGGGTGCGCGTGTGGGCGATAATCGCTCCTTTGGTGGCGGCGTAGACGGAATGTTCGGGAGCCCCCACCACTCCGTGGATCGATGTCAGATTGACGATTGCTCCCCCGCCGTGGCTGAGCATGTCCTCGACAATGCGTTGGGCCATAAAGTAGGGCGAGCGCAGGTTGACATTCAGGAGAACGTCGTACTGTTCGCGCGTTACCTTGAGAAACGGCTTGTTCATGGTGATGCCGGAATTGTTCACCAGGCAGTCAATCCCGCCCAGAAACTCAATAGCCTTATCGGCCAATTCCACTGCTTCATCCGCGATCTCAAAGTTGGCCTGCAAGGCCGTGGCGCGCCTTCCCATCGCCAGGATCTCTTCCACCGCCGACTGGGCGCCTGCCGCGCTGTGCCCGTAGTGCAACACCACATCCGCTCCCTGCCGGGCGAACTCCAAGGCGATCCCGCGCCCTATGCCCGTGCCGGAACCCGTTACCAGAGCCTTCTTGCCTGCCAGTCTTCCTTCATCACTCATTGGCTGCCTCCTCGGTCTCTTCTCGCCCAGATTGTAGGGGCACGCCATGGCGTGCCCCTACTTTATCGTGCCGCCGAACCAGCAGGGTACGGCAAGCCGCACCCCTACAACCCGGCAGAGCCGCATTTTCCGCTTAGCGTGCCAGCCATCCGCCGTCCACCGGGATGATGGCCCCGTGGACATAATCGGAAGCATGCGAGGCCAGATACACGGCCGCGCCTTTCATGTCCTCTGCCTTGCCGAAGTGTCCGCAAGGAACCCGCTGAAAAAAGAACTCGCGGCGCGCCGCGTCGGTCTTGAGGATCTTCGTCCCCTGCGTTTCCACCAGACCTGGGGCGATGGCATTAACATTGACGCCGCGGCTTGACCACTCGCTGGCCAGCACTTTGGTAAGCTGCCCAATCGCTCCCTTGCTCGCCGTATACGCAGAGGTCTCAGCGATCCCGACGAAGGTAGACATCGAGGCCATATTGATGATCTTCCCATAACCCCTTGCAATCATAATGGCGCCTGCTAATTGGCACAGTTGAAACACCGAAGTTACATTGGTTTCAAAGATCAAGTCCCAGGCTTCCATGGGGTAGGTCAAAGCTTCCTGGCGCTTTCCCGTGGCGTGATTGTTGATCAGGATGTCGAGCGTTCCCAATTTCTCCACCGCCTCGTTGAATCCCCGCTTGAGTTCGCTCCGATTGGTGAGGTCGGCCTGAACCGCAAGGTGGCCATCTTCCTTCGCGATCTCGAAAACCCCCGCGGCCCGGGAGAGGATGACCACCTCGGCCCCAAACTCCTTCAGCCCCTGGGCCATCGCCCGCCCCAATCCAATGGGGCTGCCCACACCCGTTACCAGGGCTTTCTTGCCGGTCAGGTCAAACATGTTCATCGGTCGTTTCCTCCTTGAATTTAGTGTCGCGTAACACGGTCGTAGGGGTACGGCTTGCCGTACCCTATTCGTGTTTACGGCGCGAACCAGGAGGGTACGGCAAGCCGTACCCCCGTCTAGCGCGAATAGTAGTTGGCAGTTGCGAAGGTTGCAACAGCCACGAAGAGAAGCGCCAGCCCGACTACGAACTTGCCATAAATCCAGGTCGGTATCTGGCGCCATTCACCTGTGAACAACGCCGCGAACTGACCACAGAGGATCAGCATGATGGTAAAAAGCGCGAACCCGATCGATGGTCCCAGTACTCCCAGGTAAGTTGTAGCGCTGCCGTAGAGGGCGATTCCACCCATCCACAGGCAGGCGCCGAGCGCAGGATTCAGGAATTCTCGCGGCCCCCCGCCAAATTTCCCCCAGGTCTTGTTCCGGGAGAGGAGGTAGAAAGCATAAGCAAGGTTGGAAATCGATCCGCCCAGAAAGACCAGCGGCCATACGGCAAAGGTCGCCCACTGCGGCGCTGCGCCCGCTTCCCGTACCTTTTCCAGGATGTCTCCGGCATAGGCCAAGGCGATGTTGGTAAATGCCGAAAGCACCCCCGATACCACCACCACGATCAGCATCAGGATGTAACCCTTGCGCGTGGGATCAGCTTGGCTCATCGCGGTTTCGTGGGAACCAAACCCGGCGCCGCGCCCCTGCTCGCGGGTCAGTTGCTCGCGATGATAACCCGCCCACCCGCAGAGCGACACGCCCCCCAGCGTAATCGCCGTGCCCCCGAGAATCAGCAATCCGCTGGTCTGGAATACCATGCTGGAGTGCTGCATAACCAGCGGGACCAGCGTGCCCACCGCCGTTCCAACTCCGCCCAGAATGGAGCCGGTCATGGCGAAGCCCAGACGATGCGAACCCACGCCCGCCCCCAGTTGGGCAAGACCCCATAGTGTGCCAAGCACGAAGGGTCTTAATAGCGCCATGGCTGGCAGTGAAGTGTACGCACCCCACAGGCCCGGGCAGAGCTCATAAGCGAGAAGCGGCGGGACCACCAGGAGTGACACCACCGTATACAGCAACCAGAAGTTTTCCCATTTCCAAATTCTCTCCCATTTAAGGGGGAGCATATTGAAGCCCGTACTGAGGCCGCCAATGACGGTCACCACGAATCCGTGAATTAAGTTCATCTAGACCTCCCGGTCTTGAACCCATCCTGCCACAGTTCGCACGGTCGGAACATCCGCACGGAACATCCGCACCCTTGATGAAATGGTCCAACTTGTGTAGTGCTTCACAAATGGCGCAACATATGATTGTCAGGCCCGATGTTGTAGCGCTGAACTTTAGTTCAGCACACGCGCCGTAGCTCTGAACTTTAGTTCAGCATGCGCCGACCTCAAGGTCGGCGCTACAAGAACTTTGTTCCTTCTATCCCGAATACCCGATCGCCCGGAGTCGATCGTCAAAATCCGCCGGCAGTCCTGCCAGGGGCTTCCCTGCCAGACTGTCAGCATGTTTAACGAGGTTGAGAAGCAATCGATCCGCCGCGGGATGGCGGTCCAATTGGTCCAAAATCGGGAAGGTGTTCACGATGAAATGACCTTCACCAAAGCCATAGCGTGCTAGCAGTATCCCGGAAGCGTATCCGCCCTTGACCGGATACCCCGTGGCAAAAGCAGCAGCGATTACCTCCGCCGGCAGCTCCTGACCATCGAAAAGGTAATGAGGGATAACGGGCCCATAATAGTAGAAGTCCAAAATGCCTTTTCCCTGCAAGCCCTCGAAAACCGGGTGGGCTTTGGCGACGCATTCTTTGTGATAGAGCCAGTCGTTGAACGCATAGCAACGACCCTTTGTGGCCAACGGCAGCCACCCCACGGCATCCTTCTCCCGCTGAAATGCCTGTGGGGAAAGGAACACCACCACGCTGCCTTTTGCCGTACGCCGCGCCAGTTCCTTCCAATCTGCTGCATTGCCTGCGGTCTTCGACAGGTCACCGACTAGGATAATCTCCCGCCGCCCGGACGCCGTCCCGCGGAATTCCTCACAAGACGCTCCACGTGCCTTCAACCAGTTTTCCACCTCGGTGGGAACTCCCCAAAGGGTCACGGTTTGATTGAGGCGGGGCAAGGAAGCGGGATCGGTGAGGTGGAACTGCCACGACGATTCCGTAGCCGCGGCTCCCTGCTCGATAGAGACCGCTAACTCGTAGTCTCCTTCCGGCCCACCCAGGGTAACCTCCTCCTCCATCACGGGAATCGCCAGCGGTCCATCCTCGCCCGGTGGCGGCGCGGTGACACGCACCGTAGCCGCCCGCTCCCAGGCTATTCCCGCCGGACCGCAAATCCGAAGGCGCACCGGATACTCATCGGGGCGCAACACGTCTTCGTTGGCAAGCACGGCTTCCAGCTTCACCGGCCGGCCGGTATAGTTGTGCGTCGGGTACACAAACAGGCACCAGCGCAGCGGGCACCAGCCATCCCGCATGGCGTCCATCACCCCCGGTTTCCAATCCCGCCAGAACCTCCAAACCCCTTCGCCGGTCAACCCGTGGTCCAACATTCCCGTCAGGTTGAATCCGCAATTCTTGGGATTCGAGCGGAGCACATTGAACCCCAGCAGTCGATGGCGCGCACTGCGAATCTGGCTGTCGCGCAGAAGGAACTCGGGGAACGCAAACACGCCTTCCATGCCAAAGCGTTTCCAGTCTGAGGTGAACCTGTCGGCCATCGATTTCAAGAGGACATAGTCCTCCACGTCCGGACGAACGCCGAGTTGTTCATACATCCGCGCTTCGTGGATTACGTCCATCATGCTTCCAATGCCATATTCAGATTGGAAAACCGGTTTGCTGTCGCCCTGTCCCAGTGTGCGCAGCTTGTGGTCCTCCTCCTGGCTCTCAGGCACCTTGGGATAGTGATGAACGTCTCCAGTCTTCCACCACCAATCATGAGCGTTGTGAACGGCGCCCACGGAAGGCGCCCAGGGGCCCTCGGTGCCCCAAACGTATTCCCACACACTGCTGCCGGGATTACTCACTGAACCGATGCTAAGAACGCCATCCCACCGGCCGCTGGAGAGCAGCACCAACCGGTCTTCATCCGCCTGGCGCGCGATCGGGAGCGCCGAAACTGCCGCGCGGAAAATCGGAGTGTCGTAGGTTTCGTTCAACATGCCAAACATGGCAATGCAAGGGTGATTGCGATCGCGCAACACCATTTCCCGGACGGAGAAATCAAAACGCTCCTTCATCCTGGGGGAATCTGACAGCATCCACCCCGCCAGAGATTCTTCGTAAACCAGCAGCCCAATCTCATCGCACATATCCAGTTGATACGGGTGCGCCATGCCCGATATGAAGCGAACCATGTTAAAGCCTGAGGCCTTCGCGTACAACATGTCGAGGCGCAGAAAATCGGGGGCGCCGGGGGGTGGCAGCGTTTGGCTGACGGGACAATGATTGCCCGTGTGGGTGCTGCGCAGGAAGATCCTCTTCCCATTGAGCCGGAAGTACCCCTTCTCCACGCGAAAGTCTCGAAACCCCAGGCGCACAGAAGTTTCGTCAAACCCATCCACACCCTCGGCGGTGGCACGCACCGTCAACCGATAGAGGTACGGTTCGTCCAAGTCCCACAGCCGGTGGCCCTCCACGTGAAGTTGCGTCTCGATCAAAGTGTCTCCGGGCGGTACGTCCCGCTCCAAATGGCTTACCAACACGGTTTTTCCCGTGGTGGCCGGCGCCACAGAGAGCTGCAAATGAGCCTGCGTGCTGTTGCTTGTGGCGTTGCGGATGTTGGCATGCAGGCGGATATTCCCCGTCTTCCAATCGGGGCGCACGTAGAGATTCTCAACTCGCACCGCGGGAGTCAACAACAGCTCGACAGATTCCACGATCCCCCCGTAATCGTAGCTGTTCCCCGGAGTGTAGCCAGCCAACACCTCATTACGGTGAGGGATTTCCTTCAACACATATCCATCGATGGGTGTGTCGCCGGGCTTCAGCACTCGCACCGCAAGCAGGTTGCTGGCCTGCGGCTTGATAGCGTCCGTGGCGTCCAGAACGAAAGGTGTTTCCGCACCCTCGTGGCTACCGATTGAGACACCGTTAACCCATACCTCTCCCAGGTAATCCACGGCGCCAAAACTTAACAGATAGCGCCCCTGTGCGTAGGGGTGCGCCGGCGGCGTAAACTCGCGCCAGTACCAGGCCACGCCGTGATACGCCGGAAAAACCTCCTGGACAATTCCCGGCACCCTGGCGGGCTTGGCCTCGGACGATGGCCGCGTGTACCATTTCTGCTCGCGCCCCACATTGTCCGGGTCAGTCACCAAAAGCCAATTGCCATCGAGAAGGGTTACCGTGTTCGCAACCTGCAGGTTTTCGTCAGACCTGCGGTTCTCGCCCTTCCGATGCAGGCCGGCTGCCTCGCCATCGGCGGCCGTCGCCGTTGACGTCCCCGCATCCAAAATCACACCCGGAACGGCAATTCCAGCTTGAGTCACACCTTTTATGAAGCCTCGACGATCCATGCACCCCCCTGACGCCGGTGGAAGCCCGAAGCGGTCCACGACCCCGACTAAATGGCCGAAATAATAGAATTGAACTCCCCCGGTTGCAACACATATAAATTCCCCACATATAAATTCCCCGCATTCCGTGGCGGGATGAATTGAATGTAATGCCTGGTCAGAAACCACCGCTATAGACCACGACGCCGATGGCTTCACACCTTCGTCCCCCGGTGGAAAAAAGCGAGGGAAGGAGTTGTATAGCTTGCGGAACAACGCTCCAAAGCCGTCATCCTGAGCGCGGCGAAGGACGCCTGCATTTAAATTTCATAGCAAATACAGCGGTCCTTCCTTCGCTACTTTCAGGACCGGGTTAACCGCCTCAGGATGGCGGGGGCAGGGGTTTTTCCGCACGGTCTGTAGCCCTGCAAGGGGCGACGTTGGGCTTACGTTTGAACGAGGCGAGCTATTGAGAACCAGGAAAGGCCTGATACCAAGGTGAGTTTTCAAGAAGAGGTGTTGGTCTTCTTAAAGAAACGAGAGGTTAAGTATGACCTGCGCAATGTCTTTGCCTGAGGAGTTGCCAGATGCCGCCCCTACCGGGGCTGACTATGCTCGAATGTCACCGGCATCCCCCGGCGGTTCGAAGCTGCAAAAAAATGGACAATCTCACGCGAAGACGCAGACACTCGCAAAGAACAACCGCTTTTTTTCTTTCCACCCTCTGCGACTTTGCGCCTTGGCGTGAAATGCATTTGCTCGTCCTGGAATTATTTCACAGCTTCTGCTCGCGTGGGCCACAGGATGTCGCACCGATCAGAGCGGGGCTTTAGATGGTGCCAAAGCCGTGAGGTTAACACTTATGGGGCAGCGCCTCCGGAACACGCAAAAGTCGATACCGTCCTTGAGCAATCCGCCGTGGGGCGAGACCCAACCTTGCAGGGAAGATTCCGGGTGGTGGGGACACAACTATTGGTGAATCCCGGCATTATGCGCCGCCGCCACCGCTGAGGGGACACCTATGAACATAGGAATCAGTCGCTCAGCTTTGTGGTGGCCGCTCTTGTGCAACATATAGGCGATTCCTAATCCCGCCCCCACACTGGCAACTTTGAGGGAGATCAATGCCCCCTCAGACTTCATCAAAGGGTTTGCCTCGCTCGTCCCCGGAACTTGCAAAGCTCGGCGGGTGGTAGCGATGTCTGCCACCATGAGGATGGCGCTGAGGGTATGCAGGGCAACATTTTGGCCATCGAGAAATCGGTGCACGGGGGGTGGGGCTTGAATCACCGCGGGGTCTGCCCCCCCAGCCTTCGCCCATGATGGAATCAAGGAGAGCCCCATTACCATTACCAGGATATGAGCTCGTTGTTTATACGCCATGTTCTCCTCCGGGATGAAATCGGCGGGACCCTGGGTGGAGACTTCTGCCTCCGCCCGGCCTCGCACGGTCTCGTGCGGTCAAAGGGGGGCCCGGCTTTATACCGGGCGATTGCGAAGAGTAACGATGTGAAGCGACTCCGAAAGCGTGCCTTAGGACCCGGTCTGAGCAATGTTCGGGTAATGGGGGAAACCCGGGGGAAGAGGAAGATTCATGGCGACCCGGCATGTTCCAAGCGCCCGTCACGGCATGGCGCAGAACGGGACGCCGAGGTTCCATCCGAACTTGAGAATTGCGATCTCTTGCGGCCATAGCGCCTTCGGTGTGTGCGCATAGAGTTCTCATGCACACCCCCTATATCGGCGGTTAGGCTTCTTCGGGTGAGGGTGAATTTGCAGGGAGCAGAAGCAGGGGTTCGTTAACCCTGATTGCTTACAGGGCTGGGGAGAAGCGAGGACTTGCTGGCCGAGGAATTACTCGTAGGAGCGGGATTTCCGTGCGCATACACATGTGCTTTGGCATTTTCCGCATCTGTTCTTCTCCAATGGAAACGCGCCGGATGATCTGGCAGGCGATTTCTTCCCACAGAATTGTCCGGGCAATAAACCTGAATCGTAGCCGAGTGAGGTGAAGGAGGAACGTATTCTCAGTTAGAGTGCCTCCATCCCCATCGACCCCCGCCATCATACAACTCAACAATCTATATGCCAAACAGTGCGGATACCGGGTAGTGGTGTCAATTGCGGGACACTGACACTCCAAAGTGCAGTCATTCTTGCCGTTGACATGTATTTCGTTTCGTGTTCGCTGATCCAGTCTGCTCGCCGAACTTCAACAGGAACTTTCCACTTTGCGCGAATGAGAATTTCACACTCTGCTGCGACCAAATCCAGAAAGTAATTGGCAGGACCGCACCGATTGGGTATACTCCTAATGCGGGGTGGAGCAGTCTGGT
>PLWR01000237.1 GCA_003165615.1 Acidobacteriota bacterium
TCCAAGGTGGAAAATCATTGCCTCTAATCAAACCGGGTATGTTTTGCTAACCTCAGAAAAATTACAATAGTTTTTGATTCAAACTTTGTTTTCTTCCATCAAGCTGCGAAAAAACCAGCCTGGAGTGTCATTCTGCGACGGCACTAACTCCCCGCCTCCAGCATAACTGCTGCCGAGCGAGGTGGAATGGTAATCGTGCCCCTGAAATTTTGCGGTTCTGGATTTTCAGGGGTCACCAAAAAGAGCTTGCCTTCGCCCTCCGCCAGGCGAACCGTCGCCATGATGGCTTTGTGCTCGCTTTGATTGGCAATCACCACCGCGCGCTTGCCCGCTTCGGGGCGGCCGAAGACGGAGTAATTCGCGTAGGGTTTCCCATCCACCAGGACTTCGGCGCCCTGGGTGTCGCGGAATTCGGCATCCCACAAGTATTCCTTGTGGCGGGTCCGCAGCGCATCCACCTTCCGGCCGTACTCCATGGTCAGTGGGAAGTCATCCAAGTGGCCCTTAAAATTGTAAGGCTCGTAGCTGATGACATAGCGATAGAGCAGACACGCGTTGATCATTTCGCGATCGTTAAAGCCGGTCACCGCCACCATCATGGGTTCGTAAGGATCAATATAGCGATGCAGCGGAATGTGGTCGGCGCTGATGCGGAAGTACGAAAGCGAATAGTGGCGGAATTCCAAATCGTAGGGGTCTTCCCCCGCAAACAGGAAATCGCGGCCGGATTCCGCTGCCATCTTCCGCAACTCCGTCCCCAGCAGAGCATCGCCCGCATAGATATCCGCCGGCACATGATGGCCGTGGTCAGAAGCAAAGCAGTAGTTAGCCGAGCCGTGATGTTGGACCTCGTCGTAGAGAATTCCCGCCGCGCCCAGATCAAGGCTCTTCCGGAACTCCCGGGCGCACACTTCCCGCCACTGGGAACTGTTCATGCACATCACCGCGAAGCGGCGCGGATTGATTTCCGCGAGCTGCGTGGGAGTTTGATACCGGTAACCGGGATACTGGTAATAGTCTCCGTAAGGGTCGAGGGCGGCGTAGCGAATCAATTCCTTGTGGAACCACTCCGTGGTGATGTCCGACCAGGTGTACTTGTTGAACAGGATGATGTTTACACCCATGCCCTGAATCTGGGCGATGGCATCGCGCAACTGCTCTTTCGTGCCGAGGCGCGGGTCAGTATCGTGGGAAGGGTTGCCGCGATCCTGCCCGCCATTGTTCCAGCCAACAAGCTGAATGGCCTTAACCCCATATTTGGCGCAGTCGCGGCCAATCTTCGGCAGATTCTCATAGCGCAGGCGCAGATCGTCTTCCGAAGAGTTGATGTTGAGCTGCTGCCAGGAGTGCACTTGTTTCACCCAGGCAGGCGCCGGCGGCCGCTGGAACCAGGTGCTTCGCCATTGTTTGTAGACATCCACGCCCCGGTGCCAACTTCCCTTGTACGGTTGCAGCACCACCCGTGAAAGCGGCGCGCTTTCCCCTGCTGCGGCGAAGGGAAAGTGCGTGACCGAAAAGACCACACTCACGGCGTGCCCACTGATCGTCTTGCTGCCGGGCGCCTGGTTGTCCAGGGAATCTTCATAGCCGGGCTTCTGCTCAAACATCCAGGTAATCAGCTCCCGGCTTGTCGTGTCATGAGCTCCGGCGTAGAGACCCTGCTGATCCGTGGTCACCAAAACAAAGGGACGGCCCGGCGTGAGCACCATCTGGATGGGATAATCGACGCCGAAGTAGCCGCGCTCGTTGGCAAAGTTCGGATGCAATGGGACGCGCTGCATGGCGCCATAGTTCAAATTCACTCGCGTCAGCGATTTCTCGCCGTCGGGAACCGCCAAGTCGCCCAGGATGGGGTAACTCAGCGATTCAACAACGTGGGGCGAATGATTGGTGATTTCCGCCTCAAACCTCAGGCCTTGCTCATCGAGGGTCACCGTACTCTTCAGCGTGATATCCAGCCGGCCCCCGAATTGGCTTTCCAGGTCTTTCCAAACAAAGGCGGCAGACTTCCCATCGGAAGATTTATCGATGCTGGCCACCCGGTTTTTCTCCCCCCAAATGGGATTATCACGGTGGCCCGGCAGCGGGACCAGCATCGCAAAGGACCGCCCCAATTCCCGCCGATTCTGAATTCGCCATCCGGTAAGCTTGCTTTCCAAACTCACAAGTGCGCCGGAATGAGCGTCAAAACTGACCCGCATCGTCTGGTTTTCGATACTTATCACATCCTGTGCGTCCGAAGGCTTGGCGCCTTCGGAGCTGGACGCGGGACTTGTCTGTGCTGTCGCCGCATTGGGGTGCAATCCAACGCCGGCAGCAGTCAATCCCAGCGTCGGCATGATTGCGCCACCCGCCGCGACCGTCTGCAAAAATTCGCGCCGGTAAAGTTTTCGGTTTTTGCGTTTTTCTGCCATCGTAGTTTTCCTTAGGCCGGATTTTTCACCGCGAGATTGAGAGGGCGGGGTTGTATCATCAGGTAGCCGGTCAGTCCTGGTTGACCATGGCGGCGGCGCGGCGCTCCATTTCCGACGCCGAGTTGACGTGGTCCGGATAATTCACCACCTGAATATCGGTGGTGAAGCGGTCGCTGGCGCCGGAGGCGTCAGCCAATCCTTCCGCCAGGCGATTGGCCGTTTGCTGGGCCACCGCCTCGGTGGCGCCGGGCAACACAATTCCAAAGACTTCCGTCGACAACCGGTAAAGCGAATCCTCCAGGCGCAGTTTGCGGCTGAGAACCTTGGCGGCGTCTCCCAGGGCCACCTGCGCTTGCGGACCTTGGGCGAACATCTTCGAGGGTTTAATGTGCACCAGGAGCATAGAAAGCGGCTCGTTGATCTGAGTAGCTCGGCGGAAGTCCATGGTGAGCCGGTCCTGAAAGTGGCTGAACCCCATCAATGTTCCTAACAACTCGGCGCTCGATTGTTGCAGGACCTGCGCTAATTGTTCGCGCTCCTCGATGAGGGTGGCGCGGAGGTTCTTGACCACGAACATCCGGTTGACCAGATAGGCCACCATGAGAAGACACAGCACGCAAAATCCGTAGAAAAGAGTACGCGAGGGAGCCACCTGAATAAAGGCCGTTTTGCCGAAGACCATGGGGTACATCAGCAAGGCCATGCCGCCCCCCAGGATAATGACCATGATCACTGCCAGTACGGACAACTGCCGGTCGCGGCGGTCGAGCGTCTGCTGACTGACCTTGTCAAAGACTTCCATAGTGTGCTCCGTTCAACTGGATTATGAAGCAGCCTTCGCCGGCAGCTATCCACTTTGTACCGAAAATAGCTTTGACAGGAGCTATAGCACTCCTTGAGTGTAGAGTCAATCATGCGTCATGACGTGCGTTTACGACAAGGGAGTAGCGCGGTGTCTCCAAGCCGCAAAAGCAGGGCAAAAGGCAAAGTGCAAAAGGCAAAAGTGAAAGGCCCCGCCTCTTACCTCACGCGGCCGCTCCGCAACCTATCGGAAGTTCTCAGTGTTCTTTGTGCCTCTGCTATGAAAATGGCTGTGTCAAAGCGCTTCGCGCATTTTCATTCATCGGGGCGAGCCCCAGGCTCATCCGAATCAGTGGTAAATCTTTTCTTCCCGGCGCGCGAAGAAGTTGGGTTATGGTTCTACCAAGAGGCAAGGCTGGAAATCTCAAATTGGCTACGCTATTGCATTTTGCACGATGCCTTCCCTTTGCGGCTTCGCCGCGCACCAAGCGGGGGATCGAGGTGCGAATATGTATAATAGGAAGCCTCATTGTGCTGGAACGGGGGGTTCGCCGCGCCCTTGTAGCGCCGCCCTAAAGGGCGGCACTGGTGGCGATAGGAAATCAAAGTTGGGTGAAATGGGGAGATGCCGGGCTAAAGCCCGGCGCTACAAGGAGTGAGGAGGCAGTACGATCGCGGGGTAAACCCGCCCCCACATTCGGAAAAATCGAAAGGAGTGCGTACTCTTATCTATGGCAAATGAAACTTTCTTCTCCCTGCAAGGACAGGTTGCAGTGGTAACCGGCGGTGGCCAGGGAATCGGCGAAGGCATTGCCACCCGGCTGGGTCAGGCGGGCGCGCGCCTCGCCATCCTCGACACAAACCGCGCGGCCGCGGAAGCGGTAGCTCTGCGGCTGAAGGGTATTGGCCTGCACTGTGACGTCAGCTCAGCCTCTTCCGTCCAAGCGGCCATCGAAGAGGTTCGGCGGCAGCTCGGACCCATTCAAATTCTGGTGAATAACGCGGGGATTACCGGGCGGACGGTACCCCTGTGGGAACTTGAGGAAAGCGATTTGGACCAAGTCTACGCCGTCAACCTCAAGGGAGTATTCCTGATGTGCCATGCGGTGATTTCTGAGATGCTGGCGCAAGGCTACGGGCGAATCCTGAACGTCGCTTCCATTGCCGGCAAAGAGGGTAACCCCACACTGATTCCGTACTCTTGCACCAAGGCCGCCGTCATCGGACTGACCAAAGCTCTTGCCAAGGAAGTGGCGGGCAAAGGCAACATCACCGTCAATGCCATTTCCCCCGCCGTCATCCGAACCAAAATCCTGGACGCCATCGCCAAGGAAACCGTGCAATATATGGTGAGCCGCATCCCCATGGGCCGTACGGGCACCATTGAAGAAATCGCCGCGCTGGTGCATTTCCTGGTTTCAAAGGAGTCGTCGTTCACCACCGGCCAGTGCTA
>PLWR01000013.1 GCA_003165615.1 Acidobacteriota bacterium
CGGAGGCGGATCCTACACTTGCCTTAGCTGGTCAGGCCGTTGGCGCGATTCAAACCGGACTCATTGAACCCGCTGCCGCACAGTT
Organism: Acidobacteriota bacterium; assembly: GCA_003165615.1. The sequence goes on from PLWR01000013.1 coordinate 86, forward strand.
GATGAATTTGGCAATGTCCGGCCTTCCGGCGCAACCTGGCGAGGATTCTGTGGCGCCTGAAATGCCTCCGATTCAACCAGGAGTTCCGCTCATACCACCACCAGACGGGAAAGGCATTTTGCCTGCCCTTGGTCGTTTTGCTAGCAGTTTCACGACACCGGGCCAATTAGTGACGCTTCCTTTTCTTCCCGAATCCAAATTGATCAAGGGCTTCTTTGCGACCGGCGCGGCGGCGGGTATCCAACCCGCCCTTGAAAAATTCGAGCAGTCCCAAACGCCAGAAGACAGAAACGACGCAGCTACGGAATTGGGTTTGAGCGTTGGCATGGCCGCGTATTTGGGGCATGGTCTAGGCATCTTCACCAAGAAAGCCGATTTAGCCGCTATCATAGCCGATTTAAAGTCGAAGATTGACGCTATTCTGCTTACCAAGCCCCCTGGCGAGGCCGTACAGCCCTCGGAAGCCCCGCCGGGTGTCCAGACACCCCCGGCAGCCGAAACGCCTCCTGGGAGCAGCCAAGCCCCACCTCAATCATCCTCCAAAGTCCCAGTCTTTGATGTGGTGCCTTCAGGGAGTAAATTTGTTATCACGCGGAATGGTGAGGAAATGGACGGTACGTTCAACGATCCTGAAATGGCCAGGTTTGCGGCTGATGCCATGAACCGTGGAGTGGCTGAGAAGCCTACCACGTCAACGACTGGTGAGGCCACCCAGAATTTAGGGTCTCCCGAAGGAGCGAATGCGGCAGTCAAGGAAGTAGAAAATCCGACCAGCCAAGGTAAACCTACGGAGAAACCCCTAGACACCCCCGCGTCGGCCACCGACAAGGCAGCCGACCCCGCCGAGGCGAAGCCCCAGACAGAGTTGCCGGGGACGGAGACGCCAATCTCGCCCGGTCCCGGTGCCGCTGCCAAGGCTCAGCCGTCGATACCACTCCTTGTCCTCGACGACCCCCAAAGCGTCAAGCCTCCCACGTCAACGACTGGTGAGGCCACCCAGAATTTAGGGTCTCCCGAAGGAGCGAATGCGGCAGTCAAGGAAGTAGAAAATGCGCCAATCCAAGGTAAACCTACGGGAGAGACACCGGGAGGCAAGCCTGTTGAGGCCACCCAGAATTTAGGGTCTCCCGAAGGAGCGAACAAGGAAGGCAATCAAGTAGAAAATCCGACCAGCCAACGCCAACCTACGGAGAAACCCCTAGACACCCCCGCGTCGGCCACCGACAAGGCAGCCGACCCCGCCGAGGCGAAGCCCCAGACAGAGTTGCCGGGGACGGAGACGCCAATCTCGCGCGGTCCCGGTGCCGCTGCCAATGGTGAGCCGGGCACCTACCCGCCAATTCAACAGATGACCGACTATTTGAAGGCAACGGCTGAAAAGACCCCTGACATCGATAGCAAGGTAGGACTGATCGACCGGGCCAAATTGTTCTTCTCGGATGCCAAAGACGCTTTAAAGGCGCTCTACGCGCGCTTGAATGCCGTTAAAGATGTTCTGTGGGATCGGTACAAGGCAGCGCCACCGCTGCGTGACGACAACATGGCTGCCGTAGGCAAATGGTTCAGGGCGTTGCAGCAGGCGGCCCAGATCGCTCGGAACTTCGCCAAGCAGATCGTCATCGAGGTGCCCGACAAATTGCGCCGGGAAGCCATCACCAATTGGATTCAGGCCGAGGGGGACGAAGCCCTGTTGAACGAACGGGCCGACGCCAGCACGGGGAGGATCGCCGCCGGGTATCGAATCGCCACCAAATTGACGCCCAGGGAGAAGGAAATTGCCGGGATGCTGCGGGATTACTACGACCACCAGCTTGAAATCGGACTCCGGGAAGGGCTGATCAAACATTACCTGCAGAATTACATCACCCAAGTCTGGGAGCGGGATAACCCCATCGCCCAAAAACTGGTGTCCGACCTGTGCTTTGGAAAGCTCACCCCAAATTTCAAGTATGCCCGCAAGCGGATCTTCGACAGCTATTTTGAAGGGGAACAAGCCGGGTACACCCCCAACAAGGATGCCGGGTTTCTGGTGGCGAACTACGACCAGACGTTCAACCGCGCCCTGGCGGCGCGCGCATTCATCAAAGACCTGCACGAAGGCAAAGCGAGCGACGGCCGGCCGCTGGTGGAACTATCCGGGGAAGGGCACCCCATCGAGGATGAACACGGCGGCGGATCAATTCTGGTGAATCCCCACGCCAAGCCCGAGGACATCGGGGATTACCGAATGATTGACCATCCTGCCCTGCGGGGATGGAAATGGCTGATGAAAACGGATGATGGCAAAAGCGTGTTCGTTCGCGGCAACATGCTCGTCCACCCCGAGATTTACGACCGACTGAAAAACCGGCTCACTACCTCGTGGTTCCAGCGCAATCCCGTGGCCCGTGCTTTGATGGCTGCCCAAACATCCCTAAAGCAGACCCTGTTTTCGGTACCCGGCTTTCATCAGGTCCAGGAAACACTTCACGCCTTGGGGCACCGGATCGACCCGTCCAACTTGGAAGAAGTCGATTTCTCCGACCCGGTGACCAAGGGACTGGCCGAACACGGGTTGCAGTTGGCCGACTACAATGCCCTGGCGCACTTCTCAGAGGGGTTGGCCGGCGGTGGGTTGGTCAACAAACTGCCCTATGTCGGACCAAAGCTCCATGCTTACAACGAATGGCTATTCCAGGATCACATTCCCAAACTCAAGCTGGCGGTAGCCAAAATCTCCCTTGAGCGCAACCGGGAAACCTATCCCGAGTGGAATGAAGACCAGCAATTGAGCGCGGCGGCGTCCATCGCTAATGACGCTTTTGGGGAACTGCCCTACCGCTACTGGGGATCGAATCCCAACATGATCGACGCTTTCCGGGCCTTCTTGCTGGCCCCGGACTTCGCCGCCTCCCGTGCTCGCTTTGTTGCCCGCGCGTTGCGTCCAGGGGGCCGGGAGCAGCTTACGGCCATTGGAGTGCTGGCACTAACCCAGTACACCACGGCGCGCGCGGTGAATCAGGCGCTCAACGGGGATGCCCACTTGGAGCCGCAAAACATGTTCAGAATCATTTATAAAAACCACGCCTACTCCCTGCGCACCATTCCCAGCGACTTGCTCCACATGTTCAACGAACCCAGGGGATTCTTTTCAAACCGCATGTCGCTGGCTTCGCGTGCGGCCTTCGAGTCGATCACCGGGCGGGATTACCGTGGGGTGAAGCGCGACTTTGCCGAGCAGGTAAAAGACATGCTGACGTCGGCCATGCCGATCTCGGTCAAACCGCTCGCCGGGCAAAAGTGGTGGCAGGCGGCCATGAACAACTTCGGGGTCCAAGACCAGCGGTGGGATGCCGTCCAGACGCTCAACGCACGGGTTCAGGCATGGAAAGCGAAGAACCCGACCAAGTCCCCGGCGGACATCGTTTATGACGCTGATAACGATCACTACGCCCCATTGAAACGAGCGGTAGAGGATGATGACCAGGCAGCGGCCAAGAAGGAATATGCCAAGCTGGTGGCTTCCACACCGCCTAAAGTCATTCCTCGTAAAAGCGGGGATATTACCGAATCGCCAGAGGACCAGGTGCAGCAGCATTTCAAACTGTCCTACAACCGACCGTTTACCGGCTCGAAAGCCTACGATGAGCAATTTCTACAATCACTGGACGCTACCGGGAAGCAGGAATACCAAGAAGCCAGCGACTTGCGACAGGCACGGTTTAAGATGATCCAGAGCCTGCGGCAATAAATGATCTGACAGCGGCAGTTGTCCATCCTTGCCCGGTCACAGGCCGATGGCCCTGGTGAGGTCGGCCCNNTGGCCGCGTCCAGGTTGGCCCCCCGGAGGTCGGCCTCGACCAGGCCGGCCCCCCGCAGGTTGGCCATGGTGAGGTCGGCCTCGACCAGGCCGGCCCCCCGGAGGGAGGCCCCCCGGAGGTCGGCCCCGGAGAG
>PLWR01000045.1 GCA_003165615.1 Acidobacteriota bacterium
CCACTAAAATCCCCGAATATCCGATTGAAGCGAAGCCCACCCTGGAAGGTGCCGGGGTGCGTTGGCGCCGGGCTTTCGGGTTCGGCAACACGACTGAGTTCGATCCATTCCTGCTCCTGGATGATTTCCGAAACGATGTTCCCGATGACTATCTCGCCGGCTTTCCCTGGCACCCGCACCGGGGTATCGAGACCATCACGTACGTTCTGGCCGGTACCGTCGAACATGCGGATAGTTTAGGCAACCGGGGCATCATTGGAGCGGGCGACATTCAGTGGATGACGGCAGGCCGAGGCATCATTCACCAGGAAATGCCCAAAGGCGACCAAGTCGGCCAAATGCATGGGTTTCAGTTGTGGACAAATTTGCCGGCCTCGCTGAAGATGACGGCTCCTCGGTACCAGGAAATCAAAGCTCCTGAGATCCCGGAAATCACGGATGACGACGGCATCAGGGTCCGGCTGGTGTGTGGGAGTTTTCGGGGCAAGCAAGGGCCGGTCGAAGGGATCGCCGCTGCCCCTGTCTATGTGGATGTCAGCGTGCCTCCCGGGAAAAAGAAGACCCTCCCGGTTGAGACCACGCGGCACGCTTTTGCTTATGTATTCGCTGGCAGCGGAAAGTTCTGCAACGCCTCCGGCCCCCTGGCGGTCCCAACTGAAGGGGTGAAATGGCTCGAGACTGCGCCACCGACCGAGGCCGGCAACCGCTCCTTGGTTTTGTTTGATGCGGGAGAGAGCGTGGCGGTGCAGGCCGGCGACGAGGGCATCCGGTTTTGCTCGTTTCGGGCAAGCCGCTGCAAGAACCCGTAGCCTGGTATGGCCCGATCGTGATGAACACACAGGCGCAACTCCAGCAGGCTTTCGAAGAACTGCGGGAAGGGACATTCTTGAAAACAGCAGCTTCCTAGTTGTGGACGACCCCCGCGCCTTTCTCCCACCTTGGCCGACGGAAATACTCCGGGATCGCCTTCTAGCGTTTTTCCCTTAACGCGCTCACGAACGGCGTTCCAATTAGCTGCAATTTCCGCTCCAGTTTGCGGGTGCAATCGCAATCGCAGCAAGCCCACTCTTCGATTCCATTTGCATCGCGGCAGTTCTTGCGGGCATGCGCGTCTCTAATGCGGAGCAGATCAAAATACTGCTCCCAATACGGCCTTTCTTCCTCCAGAGGAGTGGCACAAAAGCACACTTCCACCCACGTGCAGACGCCGTCTTCTGCAATGCGGGCCTTGTCCATATTCTCATTGTATTCGTCACCCGCCACGGATCCCCGGCCCAGGGTGCCCGATTCAATCGCTGCCAGGAGGGGCTTCTCTTGTCCTGGTTTCACTTTCGCTTTCACCAAATACCGCATAAATCCATCCACAACTTAGCGCAAAAGCCATGGGCACGCCGAGATGAGGAAGAAGAACCGAGTAATGCTTTGCTCTTGGGAATCCGTTTGGCGTTTTGGAGCCGGAGGCAAGATGGGTGGAGTCGGTTATCTGTTGGATCCATTCCCCACCTCGGCTGCAGGAGCCCAGCCGACCGGATCCTGTTGATAGAATCTTCTTAATTCCTCGTACAACGCAGGGTGCCGCTGTTGGAGGTCGCGCGGACGCTCAAAAAATGATTCGGTTGCAACGGCAAAGAACTCTGCCGGGTTTGTTGCCCCATACTCATCTATTGCGGTTTTTTCTCCTGCCGCGACGTTGGCCTTAAGTTTCTCGTATTCGCTGCTCAGCACACGCGCCCAAGCCTTGTACCTGTTCTTTCGCCTGTACCAGGGATCTTCGGTGGCGAGGACCGGGGCACCATCGGCTCTGCCATCTTCAAAATCCAGTTGGTGCGCGAATTCGTGAAAGACCACATTGTGCCCGTCCTCAGGGTTGGCCGTTCCGCTATACACTGCGTCCCATGCCAAAACTACGGCCCCGGAATCCCACGCCTCTCCCAACCTGCTGTCCTGCCTTTCCTCCATGACTCCCGCCCCCAAATGGCGGGTTGTTTTAACAGAATACGTGCTGGGATAGACCAGGATCGAGCGGAGGCTCGGGGTAGCAGTCGGTCTCGCGGTGCAATAACAGGAGGCAAGCCTGAGCCGCGATGCAGACCTTCATCTCCTCGGTAATCTCTAGACCTCCGCAACCTTCAAACCTCTTTTCCGCAAGGAACACCTGAATGTGGCCTTGCAGTTCCTTGCGATCCTCGTCGGGCAGCCGTGCGTAAAGGGGAAAGTGGTCCTCGAGAATACTGCTCCAATGGGAAGGGAACGGAGATGCTCTAAGCTTTTGCCTTTGTTGCTTGTTCCGCATGCTGCCAACCACGTTGCGCCCGAGAGCTGGCATTGTCGAGCACGGCTGGCGGAATTGACTCTAGCTCCAGATGAGCAAGCTGCTCCTCCATGGAACTTGATCTGGAAGGACAATTTGCCGAGCGGGCGTATCCGATTCTCGCCAGCCTGGTAGTGCCGCGGCCGATTGCGCTGGTGACGACCATCAGCCCGGACGGCAAAGTAAATGCGGCACCGTTTAGCTTCTTCAATNNCCCAAGGACACCGCCAGGAATATCCGGCTCACCCATGAATTTGTGGTCAATCTGGTGGATGAGTCGCTGAGCGAGGCGATGAACAAATGCGCGGCTTCCTTGCCATACGGCGTAGACGAACTGCAGCAGGCGGGACTGCATTCGCTCCAATCCTCGGTTGTGAAGCCGCCGCGAATCGCTGAAGCACCGGCGAGCCTAGAGTGCAAGGAATGGGGCACGTTGAACATTGGCGACAATCGGGTCGTGATTGGTTTGGTGAAGCGGGTTCACTTGCGCGAGGAATTGTTCGACGCGGAGAAGAAACGTGTGCGCAGCGACAAATTGTTTCTCATCGGCCGCATGGCTTCCCCGCACTGGTATTGCCGTACCCGAGATCGTTTTGAAATGATCCGGCCGGAGTGAGGTTCCGTCTGGCGCGTGACCCTAAGGAGAAGCTTCATCGCTAGACATGGGAACGGCTTTGGTGCTTAACTCGATGCGCCTTAGGGCTTTCGAAGTGGAAACCCCTTGAGGCCAAATGTGCAGAAAAGACGACTCCAACCAAAGAGAATTCGATGAACCGCAGAACGTTTGTAAAAACCCTGCCAGCGTTGACAGTGCTAGCCAGCACGACCGCCGGCTTCGCCCAGGATACACCTAAGGCCCCTCAGGACCTGAAACCGATCGCGCTCCCCAAACCCGATACGGACGGCGGCAAGTCTGTCCTGGCAGCCCTCAAGGTGCGCAAGACCACGCGCAATATCAGCACCAAAGAACTTCCGGCACAGATCCTATCAAACCTGCTTTGGGCTGCGTTCGGAGTGAACCGGGAAAAGGGCTCATTCGGCAAACCCGGCAGGACCGCCGCGTCGGCGAGCAACTCGCAGGAGATCGATTTGTATGTGGCTCTGCCCGAAGGCGTGTATCTCTACGAAGCGATTCCTCACCGGCTGACACCCGTTGTGGCAGGGGATCTGCGTGGTCGGGCTGGCCGCGGGGCAGCGGCGTCAGCGCCGGTGAATTTATTCTTCGTCGTTGACCTCGCACGATATGATACGGGACCAGGGCAGCCGGACCGCCGGATCGGAGAGCCGGAAGTTCAAACGTCTTATTACTACACCGATACCGGCCTCATCGCGGCCAACGTTTATTTGTTCGCGGCTTCGCAAGGGTTAGCGGCGTGGTTCCACAACTGCAACAAAGAGGCTGCGGCAAAAGAGTTCAAGTTGCGAGCCGACCAGCGTGTGCTGTTTGCGCAGACGGTTGGATATCCTGCTTAGTGGTTGTATCTGATGCATCAACTCATCCAGATATTTGAATTTAAGATATACGATACCCTAAAAATATAAGTGGACAAGATAAGGCGCCTGAGGTAGTCTTTGCGCACGTTCGATGAAAACTTGCATGAACATATTAGTCTCGATTTGGCCGACGGCGTCGGTCGCGGAAGCGACACGTCATAGTCGGACCAGCCGGGGTAATATGTTTAACCTCGGCCTATCCAGGTCATATTGCGGGCAGGAGCCCAAAACCGGTTTGGATAGA
>PLWR01000565.1 GCA_003165615.1 Acidobacteriota bacterium
AGCATCATCATCATGAAATTGCATGGCATCAAACCCGAGCTGCTGGGCAATGCTCAGTTTCTCGGCAAAGGTAAATGACTCCCGCACGGGCGGGCCAAATGGATCACCGCCCTCACTGAGGTTCCAGGGCCCGAACGAGAAGCGATATGAAACAGACATGATTTTTCCTCCACTCTAGATTGGTGTTTGCGATCAGCGCAGAACTCCGCTGGTTTCTACGCGCAGGGGGCGGTNNTAATCTCTGCCAGCTTGGCGGCGCGTTCCGGGTCAATCTTGTTCCCCGCCGTCTTGCTCAACTTGCGTACGTGCTCACGGGAGATTTGATACGTGTCTTTGCGGCCGGCGGCCTCCCAACTGGCGCGGGACATCCGCACCGAGACTCGCGGCGCCAGGAACTCCTTGCCGCGCAGCCGGTTGATGGTGTGCTCCACCAACATATAGTCACCGCGCGGGCCGATCTGCTTGATGAGGTCGGTGGCCAGGGTTTCCGGGGTCACCGTGACGCCCTCGGCTATCCGTTTCGAAATGGCCGAGATCTCTTCGTCCATGACCAACTGCTCGTGGCTGCACGTCATGCCCGTGGCAAACATGCCGCAGTTGACAATCAGATCATTTCCCGCACCCACCGAACAGAACATGCTGAAAGTTTTCTCCCAGGAATTCTGCTCATCATGGGCGTGGTTATCGGAGTTGGGCGCGGTGGTGTGGCACGGCACGCGGTAGAAACGCGCCAATTGCGCCCCCGCGATACGGCAAATGGTGGTTTCGGTTGAGCCCACCAGGGCGGTGGCGTCACGCATATCCGTAACCGTCCACGAATTGGCATACAAGACTTTGGCGCCGGGCTTGAACATCTGAATCATCACCAGGCCGGAAATGCACTCCGCGTTGTTGACCGTCAGCAAGCCGGCCAGAGTATACGGAGCGGAGAGTCCTGCATTCGGTTCGGGAAGAATGGCCAGGGGCACCGCCGTCTGCAAGGTGTCGAGGATGGCCTCCAGCACGCCCCCTTCCCAGAACAGCGGACTGGTGGGCGACAACTGGGTGATGCCGTAGACCTGGGTGCGGAAATCTCCCGCAAAAGCCGCTTCCGCCAGGTCGATGACCGCACGGTTGATCCGAGCGTTATCCGTGGAAAAGAAGATCGGTTTGCGGCTGTTTTCGATGACCGCTCGCACACCGTAAGGAAGGGTATTGCGCGGATCGGGCACGTCCTGGGGCATCACCGGAATGCCAATCATGTCAATACATTCCAGCTTGTCGCAGAGGCGGGAAAATAGCTCGACGTCCGCAACCGTGGAGTAGCGGGTCTCACCGGTATCGGAGTCCACCCAAAAAACCGCGTTGTGCCCGGCCGCGATTTTGGGGTCGCCGTCACCCAACACGAAGGCGAATTTCCCGTCGCGATCAAATACCTCGAACTGCGCCGGAACATGACTCAGGGCGTCTTCAATGGCCGCACGGGGGAAACGCACAATCTGCTTTTCCGCATCAACCGGAAGGCCCTTGGCCGCAAGGAGGGAGAGCACGTGTGGGCTGCCGATTTTGACCCCGCAATTTTCCAGAATGTCCAGCGTCGCCTCATGGATCTGGAGAATTTCCGCATCGGAAAGAACTTTCATCAGGGAAAGCTTCATGTCTTAACTCCGCGTTTGAGGATTTACTCGATCTTCGAGCCATCGGACAAGACGCTCCGTGGTCCTGTGCGACGCTCTAGGGCAACGGCCCTTCTCCATCCGCCGGAGGTTCAGTCGTACTCTCCTGCGAAAGCAGGAAAGCGGCCACGACCGCCAGGGCGATTCCGGCGATGGCCGTGCCCGTCAACTTTTCATGCAGGAAGACCACGGCCAGAAAAATGGCGACCAGCGGATAGAGGTAGCACAGGGGAACCACGATGGATGCGTTGCCCCCCACCTCCAGGGCCTTGAAACTCGTCATGGCTCCGAAGCCGTTAAGTACGCCGCCGGCAATGGCGAGCGCAATGATCTTCCTCCGGACGTGCCAGTCAAGCGGCGCCAGGGCGAAGATGAAAATGGCAACAACCAGCATGGCCACGCAAAACCAGATATATGACAATTCCGTGGAAATCTCGTTCGTCGCCAGCTTCTGGGTGATCCCGGTGAGGCCGAAGAACACCAGGGCGAGGAGGGCAAAAACCAGCCACAGCGGAATGTGCATTCGATTCAATCCTTCCCAAACAGCCTGCTTACAGGCTGAGGAGATAAATGGCGGCCAGCGCGACGATCAATCCCACCTTTTGNNTAGTTTGTCATTCGTTCGTGAAGTACCACGAAGGCCACCAGAACCGTGACCAGTGGAGCAAGCCCGCACACCGGAACGACAATGGTGACGCGGCCGCCCAGACTCAGTGACTTGAAGAAAGCGATGTTGCCCAGCCCACCCAAAATTCCGGTGAGGAAGGCAAAGAAGATGCCCAGCTTGCGGTTTCGTCCTCCCCCCAGACGCGGCGACCGAAAGAACAGCAACATGAGTGGAAGCAGGCCCAGGGTGAACAGAAATTGATTCATGTAGGCGTTGACATTATCCGCCACGGCCTTGGAAATCGCTCCCCATCCCCCCCACAATAAGATGGTGAGCAGCGAGTAATACAGCCAGCGGTAGCGGCCCGGCTGGGGGGTTGCGGCTTCCTCATTTACCGGACATGAAGACATGAATCGTGGCCTCAGTTCAATGACGTTTAATGCGCTTTGGGCGCTTTCGACGGGTTTTCGACCAGCACCCAAAGGTCCAGCCGCGGCACCGTCACCTGATCCGCAAACACCTTGCCCGAAAGCAACTCACGATACTCTCCCGGGAGTTTTACCGTTTTGGGACTCTCACCAAAGTTGAGAACGAAGTGGAAAGAGCGTTGGTCTTTTTGCCGAACGGCATCATCGACTCCGTCCGGAATCTCAGGCCCCTGATC
>PLWR01000352.1 GCA_003165615.1 Acidobacteriota bacterium
GCACCGGGACGAATTCACCCTGGGTAGTCCCCCCATCGCCCTTGTATCCTGGGATGAAATCTGTTAGGGTGCGGTGCAGCTATCAGGGAACATCGATGGGAAACTCTGACCAAGGCCCCGGGAGCCTCGGGAATCTTCGCTTTGGCGAATATGAAGTGGAGGTTCGCTCCGGCGAGTTGCGCAAGCACGGGCTGTCCATCAAGCTCCAGGGAAAACCCTTTCAGCTTCTGGTGACTCTGCTCGAACGTCCGGGCGAACTCGTGACCCGCGAAGAATTGCGCAGCAGTCTCTGGCCTTCCGACGCTTACGTGGACTTCGAGCGCAGCATCAACATCGCCATCCACAAATTGCGCGCGGCGCTGAATGATCTTGCCGAGCGTCCCCGCTATATCGAAACACTATCGCGTCGCGGGTATCGCTTCATCGCCCCGGTGCAAAACGCCAATGAGTTCGCCGATCAAAGCACTTCGCGCCCGCCCGGGAGGCTGCGCCTTGTGGTGCTGCCCTTTGAGAACACCCACATGGGGCCCGATGAGGATTGGTTCAGCGAAGGCTTGATGGAGGAAACCATCGCGCAATTGGGGCACTTGCATCCTCGCCAGCTTGCCGTCATCGCGCGTAGCTCCGCCATGCGGTACAAGGGGAGCGATAAATCCCTGGAGCAGATCGGGCAGGAGTTGCGCGTGGGATACGCCGTAACGGGAAGCGTGCGGCGGGCCGCGGGGCGAGTGCGCCTGGCGGCGGAACTCATCCAGGTCAGTGACCAGACCAGTCTCTGGGCGGAGACCTTTGAGCACGAGCTGGCCGACCCCTTTACCCTCCAGAGCCGATTTGCCAAAGGCATCGCGGAGGCCCTTGAAATCAGGCTCCCGCTGGCCCACCACGCCGCCCTCCAACGCGTGCGCACCGTAAACGTCGACGCACGCGAAGCCTATTTGAAAGGGCGCCACTTCTGGAACAAGCGCACGGAGGAAGGACTGAAGAAAAGCATCGAATACTTCAACCGCGCCATCGAAGCCGACCCCTCATACGCCCTGGCTTACGTTGGCCTTGCCGACGCCAACGTCATCCTGGGAAATTGGAGCATGCTGTCACCGGCTGATACCATTCCCCAGGCCCGGGCGGCGGCTTTCAAGGCGCTGGAAATCAACCCTCAACTGGCGGAAGCTCATGCCCCCCTGGGTTGGGCCAAATTTGCCTTTGACCGGGATTGGAAAGGGTCGGACCGGGAATTTAATCTGGCCATTGAACAAACCCCCAATTACTCTCTGGCGCGCCACTGGTACTCTCACAGTCTGGCAGCGAGAGGCCTTATTGAGGCGGCTCTCGAGCAGAACCATCAAGCCCTGGAGCTGGACTCTCTTTCCGTACCGATCAGTTCCCTGAAAGGCTGGTTTTTGTTCTGCGCGCGCCGCTATGACGAGGCCATCGAGCACTGCCGGATGACCCTGGAGCTTGATCCCTACCATCCGGCGCCGCACTCATACCTCTCCATGGCCTACACCGTCAGCGGACGCCTTGCGGAAGGAATTGCGGAAGGTGAAAAAGCGCGGAGCTCCTCCGGGGATCTCCCCATGTTGATTGCGATTTCGGGACATCCCTATGCAGCGGCAGGCGAGGTGGCAAAAGCGGAAAAAGTTCTCCGCGATCTGGATGCGATCCGAAAGAAGCGCTATGTTCCTTCTTATTGGGTGGCCTTGATCTATGCCGGACTCGGCCGCGTCGATCGGGCCTTTGAGTGTCTCGAGGAGGCTTGCCGGGAACGCTCCGACTGGGTGGGTTTCGTGAGCGTCGATCCCAGATTCGACTCCTTGCGATCAGACGCGAGGTTCACGGAGTTAAAGAGAAAACTCGGCCTGGAGCGGCAGGATGGCGTCTCGACAGGCGCGTCAACGCCTTCATCCGCTTCCTGAGAAATCCTGGTCCCATTCCTTGCGGCTAGAAGCGCGGACCTGTTTTGCAGGTCCGCGGCTTTTCGCCGCCCATCGGAAACGACCTGCGGACCTGCAATACAGGCGCTAAGTCTGCTCCTTCTTTGAAAACAACAAACCCTGCTGCAAATCCTGCTGACAATTGCATGCAGCAGCGCTCGTGTGTATATTACCGAACCGACCGGTACTCTAACGCGGCTTTCTCACCCCGCTCAGACGCTCGATGGGGTACCGGAAGCGCGGGGCTAACCAGGCTGCAGAAAAACGGCCCAATGCTGTCATCCTGAGTATTTACAGCCTTTCGGCTGCCGAGGTTTTTCTATGCGAAGTGTTTCTGCAATTCAGTTGTTTCTGGTTACCGCTGCCATAACGAGCCTTGCCACCGTTTGCGGTGCGGCAACTTCGGCGGAACCAACCGACCTCCATACCATCACCGTCACGGAGGCCACCAACGTCGCCGCGACGGTCTCCCCTGACCACAAGACGATCATCATGGACATCCACGGGCTGCTTTGGTCGATGCCCGCGGAGGGAGGGAAGGCGAAGCAACTCACCCCCGCGCTTCTCGAGCCGGCGCGGCCGGATTGGTCCCCGCGCGGCGATGCGATTGCCTTCGAGGCCTACGAGGGCGGCACCTTTCATGTCTGGATGATGAAACCCGACGGCAGTGGAATCCGCCAGCTCACCTACGGGCACGGCGATGACCGGGAGCCGCGATGGTCGCCCGATAGCGCCCGGATCGCCTTCGCTTCTGACCGTGCTTTCAATGGGAGTTACGACATCTGGGTACTGGACGTTGCCACGGGAAAGCTGACCCAAGTGACGACGGACGCCAGCGAGGAATTCGAACCGACATGGTCGCCCGACGGCGCGCGCATTGCCTTCGTTAGCGGGCCGAGTGCCGGGACGCAGATTGAATCCGTCAGCTTTCCCGGGGGAACCCGAAGCACCCTGGTCACCGCGCCGACGGGGGCACACCTTGACTCACCCGCCTGGTCGCCGGACGGAACGAACCTCGCCTACATACAGTCCGAAGGCCATACCAGCCGCTTGATGCTTGCGGGTACGCCGGTTGAGTTTGATGATGATGTGTTCCCGTTCTACCCACAGTGGCTCTCCGACAACCAAATTCTGTACACCGCCAATGGCAAAATTCGGGTAACAAATATCTCATCTAATCTGACCTTGGATATCCCGTTCCAGGCCCGGCTGACGGTGTCCCGCCCGCATTACACGCCCAAGCACATCGACTTCGACTCCCAGATGCCGCGACAGGCAAAAGGAATCGTGAGCCCTGCCCTGTCTCCGGATGGCAAGAGTATCGTGTTCGAAGCTCTTAACCAACTATGGATGATGAATATTGGTAATAGACCAAAGCAGATTACCAACGGCCAGTGGTTCAAGGTCGATCCAGCGTGGTCGCCAGATGGCACGCGCATCGCGTACGCATCGGACAAGTCCGGTTCCGAGCAAATTTACGTGCTGAATCCATCCAGCGGAGAGGAGCGGCAGGTTACATCGCTGGCTGAGAATGCGGTCTCCGCCGCATGGTCGCGCGACGGAAACAGTCTGGCCTTTCTTGACCACACCGGGGCCCTGCACGTTATTGACCTCGCCACCGGAAGCACGCGCCAGGTTTTCGGGCCACTCTTCGCCCCCGGCAGGCCGAGCTGGTCCGTGGACGGGTCCTCCATCGCGCTCGCGGCATTGAAGAAGTATTCGCACCGGTTTCGCGAGGGCACCAGCCAAATCCTCACCGTACGCGTCATTGACGGAACGCCTGCGTACACAGAGCCCGCCCCGTTCAAATCCGTGACCACCCGCGGCGACGACGGTCCGGTCTTCTCTCCGGACGGAACGCGCATGGCGTTTGTCATGGACGAAGTCCTGTGGACCGCGCCCGTTGACGCCAGCGGGCGAATCATCGGACCTGCCCACCCGATCAATGCTGAGCCCACGGATGCGGTGTCCTGGAGTGGTGACTCCCAACGGCTTCTTTATTTGTCGAACGGAAAGCTCCGCCTGATTTCGCGTGATGGGTCGAATCCCATCGCCGTGCCTTGTGACTTGAGCTGGCGGCAGGATATCCCCAGCGGTAAAACCCTGATCCATGCCGGGCGGCTCTGGGACGGCAAAGGTCCGCAGGTGCTCGAGAATGTCGATGTGTGGGTTTCGGGCAACCGTATCGCCAGCATTAAGCCCCACGACGCCGCAGAACACGCGCGGGCGATCAGGGAAAATTACCTGATGGTGGATGCCTCCCAACAAACCGTGATCCCCGGCCTCTGGGAATCCCACACTCACCACCTGGGCCAAGGAAAGTTTTACGGGGACAGGCTGGGAAGATTGTGGCTCGCTTACGGCGTGACGACGCTCGAATCGTACGCGGACCCGGCCTACCGCGCCGTGGAGGCGCGCGAAGCATTCGCCGCCGGCGCCCGTGTCGGCCCGCGCTTATTTGCCACGGGCGAAGCCATCGATGGAGAGCGCATCTACTACAGCTCCATGCGCCCTGTCACCACCGAAAAGCAGCTCGATCTTTCCCTTTCCCGGGCCCAAGCGCTGGACTATGACATGATCAAGACCTACGTGCGACTCCCCGCTGCCTATCAAGCGATAGTGGCTCAGTTCGCCCACGATCAGATGGGAGTCTGTACGGTGTCGCACTACGCCCTTCCGGGCATGACTTATGGAGTAGACGGCATGGCGCACATCAGCGCCACGGCGCGCACGGGTTTTGCCTACACGCGGTCCGCGGCAGGCGTCAGTTACCAGGACGTGATTGACATCCTTCGCGTACCGGGGAACTTCGTGGTTTCGACAACCTTGAATGCCTCTCTTTATGCCGATGACCCCAAGATGGTTGACGATCCGCGGTTGCAGATTCTGAACCTCGCGTGGGAGCAGCAGAATCTGTTGAAGAAACGTGATTCTGTACTCAGCACCGATCAAACTCTCAGTCTCGAAGGTCTCCAGAAGGAGGAGGCAACGGTCGGGAAAATCCGCCAGGGGGGTGGGATCGTCATCGCTGGAACGGACTCGCCGCTTGACAACGTTGGGACCGCTCTGCACCTCAACCTGCGCGACCAGGTGAAATTCGGATTGGCGCCATGGCAGGCTTTGCAGAGCGCCACCCTTCTGCCCGCAAGGGCCTATCATAAGGATCAGGATCTGGGCAGCATCGAAGCAGGCAAGCTGGCCGATATGGTTTTCGTATCCGGAAATCCACTCGTCAACATCGCCGACGCGGCGAATGTCCAGCGGGTCATGAAGAACGGCAGGTTGTATACGATTCCTGATCTCGAAGCGCCGATTAAAGCCACAGAACCCGCGCCGGTCACCGCGACCAAACCGGGTCAGCATTGAATCCGCCGGTAACTTGACAAGCTTGCCGCCGTCTATTCAAGCGGGCGTCTCTCCAGTATGATGTGGGACTGCTGGCGCCCCACGCTTGGAAATGCGGTACGAGGGGTTTCCAGCCGGATGCAACGAGATGCAGCCCTTTCGGACCTTAGAACATACGGCGGACGTTGGCTTTGAGGCTTTCGGCTCGACGCGCGAAGAAGTTTTCGCCAACGCCGCTCGCGCCTTGATGAATATCATCGTGGATTTGGATACGATTGACCCCCGTGGGGAAGTGTCTTTGCAAATTGACGGACCGGACCCCGAGAGCGTTTTAGTAAACTGGCTGAGTGAAATTCTGTATCTGCACGATGCCGAGGGATGGCTCTTCCGGGATTTTGAGATCCAGAGCCTTCAGGACGATTCGCTGAGCGCCCTGGCGCGCGGCGAAAAATTCCAGCGGCCGCGGCACCAGGCCAAACTGCTGGTCAAGGCCATTACCTATCACCAACTCGCGCTGGAAAAAACCCCACGGGGCTGGCGGGCGCAGGTTTATGTGGATATTTAATCCGGATTTCTCACTGCTGCTTGGGAAGGGTGGGGCTTTGCAGGCTGCGGAAAAACCCTGCCATGCTGTCATCCTAAGCGCAGCGAAGGACCTCCGTAGTTCACGGGGCGCAGTGAACCGAGTAAACTACGGGGGTTCTTCGCCCAAAATGCGGGCTCAGAATGACAGCGCTATGAATTTTCCCGCAACCTCGTTAGCCGCGCCGTCACGAGGCCTTCCTGATTATTACCGCTTCCCGTTACTGCCACTTGCTTTGGGCCTTTTGCTGGCAGTCTTCGTGTTGATGTTTTCTATTGGCGGCCTGGCTGCCACCTTGGGGCTTTACCGTGTCATGGAAATCAAGCCCAAGGTTTTCGTGTGGATTCCTGACGATGTGATCAACCAGGAATGTGATCCTCTCTTCACCCGGCCGGCCACGGCGGGGTTCATCGTTACCTCACAGGGCGTGGTCGTGGTGGATACGTCCAATAGTCCGATGAACGCTCGCGACCTGCTCTATGAAATCCGCCAGCGCACCGATATCCCCATCCGATTCGTCATCAACACCAGTTCCGCGCCCGACCACATGCTGGGCAATGAAGTTTTCACCGATGAACAAGCCACGCTGATTTCCACCAAGACGGCGCAAGCGGAAATGCAACGGTACCGGCAGGATCTTTTCGATCGAATGCGCGGTGAACAAGGATGGAAGCTGCAAGCGCGCATGCGGGGCTTTCACGTAACCCCCTCCACCCAAACCTTCGATGGAGAGATGACGCTCAATATGGGCGGCCAGGAAATCCGCATGGCCAGCCTGCTACATAGTGGGGTTTCTCCCGAGGACGCCATCGTGTACTTGCCCTCCGCGAAGACACTCTTCCTGGGCGAGCTATTCGACAACCAGTATTTTCCGCGAATCGGTTCGCGAGATGTTCACCACTGGATTGAAGTGCTGAGACAAGTGGAAGGCTGGGATGTTGACACCTATGTTCCCGGCCACGGCGCCCCTGGCAGCAAGAAGGACTTGGCGGATTTTCGCAAGTTCCTGGAATGGATTGTGGCCCAGGTGGAGATGCGCCTGAAGCAGGGCAAAACTCCCGAGGATGTGCAGAAGGCCCTCTGGCTGCCGAAAACCTACCATTGGCACGCCCCCGACCTAGCCTCGGATACGGTCGCCGATATCTGTCGCCAACTCACCCCGCCGCCGGCGCCTCCCGCGCCGGTGGTCCCTCCGCCGCAACCGCAAGGAGAGTAGAGGCGTTAAATCCCCATGGCAATGCAGATTGCGGCGGCATCGCCGATACTCTCACCCAGTTCAGCGGGGACCACCTGGCAGGTTTGCGCCGGCAATTCCAGCGCCTCACGTTTGATGACACGGCGCGCAGGTTCAAGCAGCAAATCGCCCAGGCGCATGGCCAGGCCGCCGATCACGATGCGGTCGGGATTCAGCAGGTCGACGAGGATTGCCAATACTTCTCCCAGCTTTTCGCCCGTGGTTTCCAGAACTTCCAGGGCGACTTTATCCCCGCGCTTGGCTGCCGTGCCGATATCCTTCGCGGTGATCGCGTTCCCGGATCGATACAGCTTTGCCAGAAGGGTGGGACGTCTCTTCTTGAGCGCCGCGGCCACCGCCTGCTGCGCCACCTGGGCCATGCCACCACCGCTTGCCCAGCCTTCCGCCGAACCTTTTTTGTTGTGCCCGATGGGGCCCGTCTTGGTCAGGCGCAGGTGGCCCACTTCACCTGCGAGGTCGTTCGAGCCGCGATAAAGCCGGCCGTCGGTAATGACGCCGGCGCCCAGGCCCGTGCCCATGGTGAGGAACACCATGTTGGTGCTGCCTTTGCCGGCGCCGAATCGATGTTCGGCAACGGCACCCGCATTCGCATCATTTTCGATCAGACATTCCGCTTTGAATTCGGTTTCCAGGATGGCCTTGATGGGAACGTCATCCCAGGTGGAGAGATTGGGCGGCCGCTGGATGATCCCCTGTACGCGGTCCAGCGGGCCTCCACAACTAACGCCCAGCCGCGCGATGGCGCTGGCATCAACGCCTTTTTCCGCCAGCATCTCGCGAATTCCTGACTTGATCAATTCCAGAGCCCTCTCCGGCCCCTGGGCGGGGCGGGTGGCGAACTCCTTGCGCGCGATGACTTCGGGCGGGGTTGAGGAAAGTAGAACGGCGGTCTTGGTGCCGCCAATATCAATTCCGACCAGCAACTTGTTGTCAGTTGTATTCACGGGCAGTCTCCTGTTCAGAGCGGTTCAGTCGAAGTGATTTTACGTTCCAATCCACGGGCAAATCCTCAGATTCCACAGATCCCCTTGCCGAGCCTTTATCTTCTCTGTGAAATCTGCGTCATTGGCGGATCAGGAAACTTTGGGGAGGTGCGCCAGCGCCTCGTGAATTTTCGCTTCCGGATATTCGTAATCGGAAAGTTCGCCGGCAAAATACTTCTCGTACGCGGCCATATCAAAGTGACCGTGCCCGCTGAGGTTGAAGAGGATGGTTTTTTCTTTACCCTCTTCCTTTGCTTTCAGCGCTTCGTCGACCACGCAGCAGATGGCATGGGAAGTTTCCGGCGCCACGATGAGGCCCTCAGCACGCGCGAACGCGAGCGCGGCTTCAAAGCATTTCAATTGGGGATAGCTCACTGCCTCCACGATACCCGCCCGGTGGAGAAGGCTTACCAGCGGCGACATCCCGTGGTAGCGCAGGCCGCCCGCATGGATGCCGGGCGGGATGAAGTCGTGCCCCAGGGTGTCCATTTTGAGTAGGGGAGTCATGCCGCTCTTATCGCCGAAGTCGTAAGCGTAAATGCCCTTGGTCATGGTGGGACAAGCGGCGGGCTCGACGGCGACCAGGCGGATATTCTTGCCCGCGGCCTTCTCCGGCACATAGGGGAATGCCAGCCCGGCGAAATTGCTCCCGCCACCGCAACAGCCGATGACGATGTCGGGCGAAGCTCCGGCGAGTTTCATTTGTGCAATGGCTTCCTGCCCGATCACGGTTTGGTGCAGCAGGACGTGATTCAGCACGCTGCCCAGCGAATAGTTGGTGTCCTGATGAGTGGCGGCGTCTTCCACCGCTTCGCTGATGGCGATTCCGAGACTGCCCGGGGTCTCGGGGTCTTCGGCAAGAATCTTGCGCCCGGCTTGCGTCAGGTCACTGGGGGAAGGAACGCATTTTGCGCCCCAGCATTCCATCATGGTGCGACGGTGCGGCTTCTGGTAGAAGCTGCACTTCACCATGTAGACCNNCCCGCGCCCGTTTCCGTGGTCAAGCGTTTAACGCCGGCGGCCTTGTTGTAATACGCCTGCGCGATCGCCGTGTTGGGCTTGTGGCTGCCGGCAGGTGAGACTCCTTCGTTCTTGAAAAAGATCTTGGCGGGTGTCCCCAGCGCCTTCTCCAGCCGTATTGCGCGGTGCAACGGCGTGGGCCGCCACATGCGCAGAACGTCGAGAACCGGTTCGGGGATAGGAATGTTCTGCGCCGCCGTAACCTCCTGCTCAATCAGCGCGTGGGGGAAGATGGCTTCCAGATCCTGCGGCCCGGCCGGCTGCATCGTGCCCGGATGCAAGGGCGGCGACATGGGCGCAGGCAGGTCAGGGATCACGTTGTACCAGAATTTGGGAATCTCTCGTTCGGAAAGAAGGTAGCGATAATCAGGCATAATGGGTCTCCAGGTGAACCGCAAAAGGATCAAGGCGATTCAGTTTAGAATGGAATTTCGTGTTCGTCCAAGAGTTGAATTCCTGCGGCAGTAAGCTGGTAAGTAGCCATGTGGCGCGGAGGATGGCGCTTTCGCAACACCGCTTCAACGTACTCATCCTCTTTAAGGTACTTGATGGTGACTTTATCCTTCACGACGTCCATCTCTCCGTCATAGATGTCCTGGCTTTCCCAAAGCGACTTCAGGTTCTGCCCATCAAAGGAATAGAGAACTGCGGAGAGGCGCTCCTGGCTCTTCCCCAGGCGGTTACCGTAAATGAAGAAACGGAGGTCGTCCCAGGCGAGTTGGGGCAGAAACTCATAGTGCAGGTCGGTGCGAGGGATGAAATTGGTAATGGTCACAAGCTGGCTCTTGCCCGCGCTGCTGGTGAAAATCGCCACCACATTCTGACGGTCAAAGTCCGTCCAGCCCAAGGTGTATCCCGCGCCAATCACCATTTGGCCTTTCCAGGACTGCACGAAAGCCGCTGGCTGAGCCACCTCAGGATAGTGCAGGAGGGAGAAAACAATTTCCAGTTCGCGGCGCACTTCCACGTCCGTCGGCGTGCGGTTGGCTGTCCACTCTGCCATGTGGTCCACCACCAACTTTTGAATCTGGCCGGTGATGGGTCCGGCATCTACCAGCATCACCCCGGGAAGTTGCTTCGCCAGGGCATTGATGCGTTCGGGCAGAGTGGTGGGCGGTGGCGGTGGCGGAGTTTTCCTTTTCCCTTCTGCTATGCCCACGCCGAGTACCAGGATTATGAGTGACGCCATCTTAATGCGGAAAAGGACGGACTTGCAACCTGATGAAACAAGCATCATTTACCCTCGCGCGAGCGGAAGTTTCACGTGCCAGGTGTTACAGTCGAAACTCGAAAATCGATGTTTAGCTCGCGAATTTCGGGTTTCGTTCTTTCCTAGCGCATCTCCAGCAGGATCTTCAATGCCGAAGTCTGGTCCAAATATTCAAAGGCTTCACGCCCTTGTTCCAACGGAAAGGTTTTGGTAATCAGATGGCGAACCGTCACCTCTTCCCTTTGGAGCAACTTGAGGGCTGGCGCAAAGACCCCACAACGGGAACCCAGCAGTGTGATTTCATCCACCACCAGTTTGGTTGCATCAAAATTCGCCGCGCCGTGAAATGTTGACTTCATCACCAAAGTGCCGCGCGGTTCCACCAGGCGCAGCGCCTCGCCGAGGCCATGCGGTGAACCGGTCGCATCCACGGTCACGGGAAAGCTGCTGGGAGCATGCTCCTCATCGCCTTCACTCAAAACCTTGATGCCCCAGGCGCGCGCCAGATCCAATTTCCATCCATGCCGGCCGATCAGCGTCACCTGCGCTCCGGCACGCTTCAACACCTGGGCCACAAGCAACCCCAGGCGGCCGTCGCCGATAATGGCCACGCGCGTCCCCGGCGCAAGGGTCATCTGCTCCAGGATTTCACACGCTGCCGCCACGGGCTCGGTGAAGGTCGCAGCCTGATCAGAAATCTCGTCGGGAACCTTGTGCAGATTCTCGACCGGCAATGTTAGATACTCCGCAAATGCTCCCGGGCGATTCACAATCCCCAGAACCGTTCGATGGGGGCAAAGCCGGCCCAGGCCCTTCGCGCACCATGGGCAGTGGCCACAGGCAAGATTGATCTCTCCCACCACGCGCCGGCCCAGCCACTGCGAGTCGTCACACTCCACCACGCGCCCGACGAACTCATGCCCGGGAATACCGCAGAAACCCGAATAGCCTTTCAAGATTTCGCGGTCGGTGCCGCAGATGCCCGCCAGCAGGACCTTTATCAATGCCTCGCCTGGCGCGCGTTGCGGCTTGGGCACTTCGCGCAGGGTGAGCTTGCCATCGAAATAGAGTGCTTTCATAGGGGAGCTGTCAGTTGTCAGTAAAGGATGCATTCCTACGCTTTGCACCACGCGATTGCTTAGTATAACAATTTCGCCGTTGCCATTGACGTTCACGGGGACTTCTATTGACCACTGATTACTGACCACTGACGACTTGTTCAAAGGCTTGGGCGATTTTGTCTTCTTCGCCTTCCCCAACCGTTCGCAGGTCAACAATGAACTCGTCCTGCTCGACGCGGCCCACGATGGCGGGCTTCTGGCGACGGAGCGTTTCCTCCAGCTTCGCCGCGCTAAGGCTGCTATGCCGCACCGCCACAAGAGCAGTGGCGAGCGACTGCCCGGGAGTGGAGCCGCCGCCGATGACGGATTCACCATCCCGGAGGACAGCGGTGAATCCCGGGTGGGCAGAAACTCTCGCGGCCAGTCGCTCCGCCCGCACAGCAATTTCCTCTTTGGAAAGGCGCATCATTCGCAATGCCGGAATCGAATCCAGCTTGCCCTGCAAATAAAGAGAGACCGTCGATTCCAGCGCGGCAATCGTCAGTTTATCCACACGCAGCGCGCGAAACAGCGGATTCTTCCGGATGCGCTCGAGGGGTTCGCGTTTCCCCACCAGGATTCCCGCCTGCGGGCCCCCCAGCAGTTTGTCGCCGCTAAAGGTCACGACGTCGGCGCCGGCCTGCAAACTCAAACTGGCGGGCAGTTCATCGCGGACGCCGCAGGAAGTGAGATCCACCAGGCAGCCGCTGCCCAAATCCTCCATCAGAATCAGTTTGTGCTTGCGGGCCAATTCCGCCAGATCATCCAGACTCGGCCGTTCGGTAAAGCCCACCACGCGGAAATTACTGGGATGCACGCGGAGCAGGACGCGGGTGTGCTCGTTGATTGCGGCGGCGTAATCGGCGGCGCGGGTGCGATTGGTGGTGCCGACTTCGCGCAAGATGGCCCCGCTTTTCACGCAGACCTCGGGAATGCGGAAGGAACCGCCAATTTCGATCAGCTCACCGCGCGAGACGATAACTTCTGCGCCCTCGGCCAGCGTGTTCAGAGCCAGAAATATGGCGGCGGCATTGTTATTGACCACCAGCGCCCGCTCCGCGCCGAGCAGGCGGCCAAAGAGCCGGTCCGTGTGGACGTCGCGTTGGCCGCGCTCGCCGCGTTCCAAATCATATTCCAGATTGGAATACCCCGCGGCGGCCTGGACCAGGTGAGCCAGCGCCTCCGGGGCCAACG
Source organism: Acidobacteriota bacterium (assembly GCA_003165615.1). The sequence goes on from PLWR01000352.1 coordinate 12,622, forward strand.
GCGCGCGTCCCAGGTTGGTGTGGAGGATGACCCCGGTGGCGTTGATCACGGACTGGAGCGATAACTCCGTTGTGGCTTCGGCTTCCCTGAGGATTTCTCCTTCCAGCCATTCCATGGAAACGCTGGCGAGACTGCCGCGGGAGATTCTTTCGCGCAGGCTTTGAAGAACCTTCCGCGTCACCTCCACCACCAGCCGATGCCCCACCCGCCCTTCGAGCTCGCGCAAGCTCTGGAGATTCAATAACTCATCCACCGCGGGAATTTGGCGGAGCAAGCTGCCGGCTGCGGATTCGAGACCCCTATCAGGCAAGTTCATTGGTACGTTAGTTAATATATCAAGATGCAACAAGAGTGGGGACAGCCCCCATCCTCTTCGCGCCATTTCAACACAGTCGGCTATGCCCGTCAACTTTCCGTTGACGTACCTCGTTTCATACAGAGTATAATTCCGACTCCTGAATTGGACTTGAGGCGCTCCCGTGACAGTTGACGAAGAGTTCAACAAGCTAGACGACGACCTCCGCCGTCTCAAGATTGAATACGAAATCTACTTTAACGGTGCGTCCCCCCGCCCTCCGCACGATACCCTGTATCGCGTGGAAAACATGATTAAACGTTACTCCAGCGAGCAGTCCAAGTTAAACTTCAGCCAGCGCTTCCGCTTCACCAGTCTGGCGCAGAAGTATGCCGTGAACTCAAACCTTTGGCGGCGCAAGCTTCAGGAAAAGGAAGAAGGTCGCAGCCTGACCGGGCCCCCGAAACACGCGGTAGAAACTCCGGCGGGGGATAACACCGTGCGCGTGATCTGTTCGGATCCGGACGTCGAAACGGAAAAAGTCAGCCAACTTCTGCAAGCGATGAAGCAGGCCAGGATGCAGGCTGGGGAGACCGTCAGCAATCTTGACCCCGTCGCCTTTCATCGGTTCATCAAAGAAAAGACCCGGCAAGTAAAGGCGACGCTGGGCTGCGATAAGGTGCAGTTTTCCGTCTCGATTGAGGAAGGCAAAGTTAAGTTTAAGGCCGCGAAAGCGGAATAAGAAAAGTCAGGGGCTGGGAACTGGAAGCTAGGAGTCATTAGTCAGGAGTGTGGAAACCGGCGCCAGAAGTCAGGAGATAGGCGTTTTCATTCCATCTCTTTACTCTCAGAAATCATTGCGGCATCATTGGCATCGATTATTCATATTTCACCGTGCCCTCCACCCCTGTCTTTTGTTCGCGGCAGGGATTAGAGTTCTGGCTACTGTCTCCTAGCTTCTAACTTCTAGTTCCTCCGAAAGAGGTTTCCATGCGCAAAATCTCCCGGGCGCTGATCAGCGTCAGCGATAAGACCGGTATCCTTGAACTGGCATCCGAACTTGTATCGCGGGAAGTCGAGTTGCTCTCCACGGGCGGCACCGCAAGACTCCTTCGTGAAAAGGGCCTGAAGGTGCGGGACGTCTCGGATTTGACGGGATTCCCCGAAATGCTGGACGGCCGGGTGAAAACGCTTCATCCCAAAGTTCACGGCGGCCTGCTGGCCATACGCTCGAATCCTCAGCACCAGGCGCAGGTGATGGAACACGGCATCGAGTTCATCGACATGGTTATCGTGAATCTTTATCCCTTCGAAAAAACCGCGTTGAAGCCCGGCGTGACTTTGGAAGAGTTGATTGAGAACATCGACATAGGTGGTCCCTCGATGTTGCGCTCGGCGGCGAAAAATTTTGAGGATGTCACGGTGCTTGTGGACGCCGCCGATTATCCCGGAGTGCAGGAAGAACTCCAGAGAAACAACGGAAGCATTTCGCGGGAAACGCGGGCCCGGTTGGCGCGTAAAGTATTTGCGACAACCGCAGCGTATGACAGTGCCATTTCCACCACTTTGCAGAAACTTGCCAATGCCGAGTTTCCCGAGTCGCTCCACCTGAATTACCGGAAAGTTATGGATTTGAGGTATGGTGAGAATCCCCATCAGAAAGCGGCTCTCTATCGCAGTCCCACTGCGGCCGGACGCGGGCTGGCAGCGGCTCCGCAACTTCAGGGGAAGGAACTTTCCTACAATAACCTGGTGGACTTGGAGGCTGCCTGGCGTCTGGTGCAGGAGTTTGAAGATCCGACTACGGTGATCATCAAACACACCAATCCCTGTGGAGTAGCCACGGGCGCGACGCTGGTGGAAAGTTATCAGCGCGCCCTGGACGTCGACCCGGTTTCGGCTTTCGGATCGGTGATCGCCTTCAACCGCGCGGTGGACGGACCCACGGCGGAAGAGTTGTCAAAGCTCTTTGTGGAAGCCGTCGTGTCACCCGGGTTTGAAGCGCCCGCGCTGGAGCGCTTGGCCGGCAAGAAAAACCTGCGTCTCCTCGACATGTCGGCGACGGCCGGCGACGACTTCGGGCCGCAGTTGAAGGCCGTGGGGGGAGGGTTGCTCGTCCAAACGCCCGATGCTTTTCCGGCGCAACCCGATCAGTGGAAATGCGTCACGGAACGACAGCCTTCGGCAGAAGAGATGGAGGCACTGATTTTTGCTTGGCGAATCGTGAAGCATGTCAAATCGAACGCCATCGTTTATGCGCGGGGGGGAGTCCTGGTGGGCGTGGGGGCCGGCCAGATGAGCCGTGTGGATTCCGTCAAGCTGGGAGCCACCAAGGCGCGCGATTTGAAGCACGCCCTGGAAGGCACGGTGCTTGCTTCCGATGCCTTTTTTCCATTTCCCGATGGAGTGGAGGAAGCGGCGCGAGCAGGCGTCACGGCGATTGTGCAGCCCGGCGGGTCGGTTCGCGACAACGAAGTCATCGCCGCCGCCAATCAGCACCGCTTGGCGATGGTTTTAACCGGTGTGCGGCACTTCTCGCATTGAGACGCCAACCCAGCCTCTTGTACAAGTCAGCTTCGCGGTGAAAACAAGCCTCCGCTCTCGTCGGTCGGAGACATAGCGGAAATGGGCGCAATTTTGTGTTGAGGCGAGGACGCGCAATTTCCTATAGTGGGTCAATTTGATGTAGAGGCAGCTTTACGCCGCTATTTGGCGAGGTAACTCGCCGCTACAACAGCAAATTGGCCCGCTATCCAATTTCCTGGGTGGCGTGGCAATGTTAAGACTTCGGGGCGTAATAGCCGTCGCGCGCCACAATGTGGTACTTCACCTTCTTGCCCTTTTCATTGAAAATTTCGAGCGGATTTCCTTGGTCGTCTACCACCGCAACTTTGAGCTTGTGGTACTGGCCGTCCTTTGACGCATTGGTGGGAACGAAGCCCAGGCTATATTGCATGCGAAGTTGCTCCGCGATTTGCTGGTAATCGCTCGGCACCTCCTGCTCGAAGCGCGGGAAATACGCCTGCCCCCCAGAGTAGGTGGCAATGGTTCTGAGCGCATTTTGGGCTTGCAAAGTCGAAATGTTCTCGGCTCTGGGGTTCCGAACGGTCATGAATTCCAGGATACTAATGGGGTAGATGGGTGTGT
>PLWR01000584.1 GCA_003165615.1 Acidobacteriota bacterium
ACGCAGAAATACACGCAGGTATCGATCAAGCAACTGATCGAGGTATACGACAAGACGCACCCTAAGGCGTGAGGGAAAGGAATTTTAGATTTTGAATTGCGGAGTCAGGAGTTGGCAGTGAGGAGCGCATGCCTTTCTACCAGCTTCTCACTTCTAACTCCTAGCTCCTGTCCTTAATGCGTTTCGGTGTGGCGGGTACTGAGGAACCACTCGCCCACTTCCGCCGATGCTTCCGATAGCATCGCGAAAATCCGGGCTGCTGCCCGCACCGCCAGGGCGAGAGCCATGACGCCCAGCCACACGGCCAAGCGCTGGGCCGAACGTGCCGGGCCACGCAGATCAAATCGCGGCCGAAGATGAGCACCGTTTGTTAGATAACTCATTAACACGAGGCCGGAGTAAGTTGCCGCTGCGGCCAAAAATGCCAGTTTGACAAAAACGCTAATAATGCTGTGAAGATCCATGCCAATCACTTTTGCAATCTCCCATTCTCCAATAGCGCTTACACAGTATTGGATTCAAAATCAGCGCAAAGGGTTCCCTGCATTTCAGCAAATCGATAATACCTTTCATTGCAAAGAGTTGGCCATGGCACTTTGGTACCAAGTACCGCAGGAGCGGATGAATTTGACGGGCGTCAAGGATATGCTCGGCGTTTTATCACGAAATTCGTTAACTTTGCGGCGCATAGTGTTAGAATTGGAAGAAGCGTCGGGGGCGACCTTTTAGTTCCTCAAAGGCTTGGGTGGGCACCGTGCCCCGGGCCGCGAGAAGCTACAGACTGAACCCCGATGAGCTTTGGAACCTTGCACTTCGATGCATTCTAACCTCTACTATTTCGACCCTTGTGGCGCCGGCGTGGGCTTGCGCGGCCTGGGCGAGAACTATCGGCTCATTTCCATCGCTCGGATCGGCGATAAACCTCCGGCGTGGGAGCTGCCTGCGGTACTTATCGCCGACGCTGGCGAAGACGACCTGGTCCGTCTGGAAAAGTCCGCCCCCAAGTCCGACGCCTGGCGGATCATCTGCCTGCTGGATGGCGAGGCGCACATTCCCGTCAAGCTGAAATCACGCATCTTCGCCATGCTTCCGCGCGAAGTACCGCGCCTGGTTTTGGAAAAGTCGGTGGAGAAGGCATTTGAGAATCTCCGCGCGCAGGATGAACACCATCGCACACGCCAGGAATTACGGCGGGCGGTTTCAGATCTCGAGACGCTCAACAAAATCGGGGTGGCGCTTTCCACCGAGCGCAACACCGACGGGCTGCTGGAACTGATTCTCAGCAAGAGCCGTGAAATCACTTCCGCCGATGCCGGCTCCCTCTACTTGGTGGAGGAAGAGGCCGGCGGGGGCAAGCATCTGGTCTTCAAGCTGACGCAGAACGACAGCCATTCGGTGCCCTTTCGGCAATTCACCATGCCCATCGACACGCGCAGCATCGCGGGCTATGTGGCGGCCACCGGGGAGCCTCTCAATATCAAGGACGCCTACCGCATTCGCAATCGGCCCTTCCGGCTCAACCGCGACTTCGACCAGAAGTTCGGCTATCGCACCAAGTCCATGATGGTTATTCCCATGAAGAACCAGAAGGACGAGGTGATTGGGGTGCTTCAGCTCATTAATTCCAAAAAGCATCCCGGCTTGATACTAAGCACCCCTAAAATTATCCGGGAGGTGGTGGGGCCATTCTCTCAGCAGAGCCAGGAGCTGGCTTCTTCACTGGCCAGCCAGGCCGCGGTGGCGCTGGAAAACAATCTGCTGTATCGCGACATCGAGATGTTGTTTGAAGGCTTCGTACGCGCCTCGGTGACGGCCATTGAATCGCGCGATCCCACCACCTTCGGACACTCGGAGCGGGTGGCCAAGCTCACCGTGGCCCTGGCGGAAACAGTGGACCAACTGGACTCTGGCCCCTACAAAGAGATTCATTTTACGCGCGAGGACATTCGCGAGATTCGCTACGCATCGATCCTGCACGACTTCGGCAAGGTTGGTGTGCGCGAAGAGGTTCTGGTCAAAGCCAAGAAGCTTTACCCTCCGCAGCTCGATCTCATCAAGAAGCGGTTCCAATATATTCGCAAAGCATTGGAGCTGGAGGGCTACCGGAAGAAGTTGGACCACTTGCTGCGCGGCGGCAATCAAGGGTATGAGGAGTGTTTTGGGCTGATCGATGGCGATCAGGGCCGCGAGCTGCAAAATCTCGACGATTTCCTGCAACACATCCTGCAGGCCAATGAGCCCACGGTGCTGCCGGAGAAGACCTCGGAAAAGCTCTTGCAGATTGCGGGCTGGAGCTTTGACGATCCTTCCGGCCCCACCGAACCGCTGCTCTCGCAGGATGAACTGCAACTGCTCTCCATCAACAAGGGCAGCCTCAACGCCGACGAGCGCCTGCAAATCGAATCGCACGTCATTCACAGCTTCCGCTTCCTCGACCAGATTCCCTGGACCAAGGAACTAAAGCGCGTTCCCGAGATCGCCCGGGCCCATCATGAAAAACTGAACGGCTCGGGATACCCCTACCACATGAAGGCGGAAGACATTCCCTTCCAATCGAAAATGATGACCATCTCGGATATTTTCGATGCGCTGACGGCGCGCGATCGGCCTTATAAGCGAGCGGTGCCGATCGATCGCGCCCTCAATATCATCGGCGACGAAGTGAGGTCCCAGCTTCTCGATCCGGTGCTGTTTAACCTCTTCGTCGAAGCCAAAATCTATAGCCTCACCGCCAAGGATTGAGGCTGGCTACAGTGGTCAGTCGTCAGTTATCAGTTTTCAGGTGGGAAGACGAGCCGTCCATGTCCACAGCTAATCAGCGGCTCTGCCACGGATTTTTTGCAGGAATTGCCCGTTTCGGGTAAAAGGCGCCATTCGACCGGGCTCCGGGCAAGACTCACCCTTGGTCAAAACCAATCGCCACAAAATCGGAAGCAAAGACTGAGCCGGAGGCCTGGAAGTTACCGGGCAGCAGCCTGAGGGGATGGCCCCTGCAAGTACTGGGGGTCGAAACGCTGAAATTTCAGGCTACAGTGTGGACAGATGACCAGCCACAGATCTGGCGGCGGGCTGGGCAGCGGTTTGATTTCCATTCGGAATGCCTTTTTGCAGGCAGGGCAACGGGTAAGCGGATAAGCGCTTTGCATACAAATCTCTCCCACGGAGGTTAAGCAGACCTTAAATGTTACCACCGGGAAAGGGCAATTGCAAACCGCCCGGGTGCGTCTGCAACATGGCCTACACGCGTCTATCGGATGGAGGAAAATCGGCGAGCGGCTGGAACCATACGCACGGGAATGCAACAAAAAGGCGGGGCTGCTCACTGCTGCTGCGGCCCCGCCTAATCATCCCTTTTTTCCAGCCTGCCCGTTGATGCATGCGGCGGGCAGGTGCGCGTGACGCCAGACTAGGCGCCGTGGTGATAGACTTCCCACCCCTTGTAGTTGGCAAGCGCGTCAACGACGGCGCGGCCGTAGTGGCTGCGGTTGACGGCCACGTGATGCTCGTAACCCTGCCGGCAAATGTGCTGAAGAAGCGCTTGCAACGCGGCGATTTTCACCACCCCGTAACCGCCGAAGGTCTGGAGCCGGTCGGAGGTGATTTCGCCCTCGCCGCAATAGGCGCGGATCTTGCCGGCGTAGTCGTCGGTGGAGACACGGCAATACGTAAGCGGGCCCGCCTTCAAGCTGCCGACCACGGTTCCAAAGCTATTGGCCTTCCCCACCGAGCCCGC
>PLWR01000137.1 GCA_003165615.1 Acidobacteriota bacterium
CCATGAGCATCGGGATCGACTACGGAAGCATCCTGCTCCAGGAATCGGGTGCAGACACGAACGCATTATCGATCCCCCTGGTCACCAGCTGTTCGCCGTGGCTCACTGTATCCGCCCCTCAAGTGGTCCTGCCGCGCAACCTCACCAGCGACGAAAGCGCCTCTGTTTACGTGCTCAACAACGCCGAGTTCCCGGTGTCCCTCTTCGACGCCAAGGCGGATGACACAAATCTGANNTCGTGGCCTCCACGTCGAACACCAATCAGCCCAGCCTCAGTATTCCAGTCGAGCAGCGATGAGAAAACTACCGGCAATAATGGTATTTCTGGCTGGATTCAGCCTCTGGGCTAGCCCGGACATGACCATCTACGACTTCGATAAGGTGGTGGAAGGCACGCACGTCGTGCATGAGTTCGCGATCACCAATACCGAAACAACAAATTGGGTCACCACATCCGCGGAGACATCTTGCGAGTGCGTCAGCGTGGATGGGTGGCAGGGAGAAATCCGCCCGGGAGAGGCCAAAAAGGTCAAAGTCGCGTTCGACACCAGCCACGCTGGAATTGGCCCCCTAGTCCGAGTAGCCTTCCTCTCTCTGGCCGGGCACCCCCGGAAATCACTGGTTCTTCGAGGCGAGGTCTGGCCGTCCATGGACTGCAAGCCGCAGCTGCTGCTCCTCACCAATGCGGCAGATGGAACGGCCCAAGGGCAAATCACCCTGACCAACCATTTTGACGATCCGGTAACGCTTCGAACTGTTGCCGTCGATACTCCACACCTCAGCCTTCGCGTCCAAACGAATGCCATTGGGCATTCCTATTTGATCCAGATATCCGCCGCAGAATTGCTGGAAAACGGAGACGCTGGCGTGGTTCGGATCATGACCTCCAGCAGCACCAACACGGTCCGAGTCTACATTCCGAAAAGGAGCAGATGAAAGCACTGAAAGAGAGATGGGCGGACCTCTGCAGGCTACCAAGTCGTTGATCTCAAAGCCGAGATTATCGACGGAACTTTTCACGAGGTCGACTCCAACGAGCTGGCCTTCAAAATGGCCGGCATCTTCGCCCTCAAGGATGCCTTCAAAAAGGCCGGTCCCATCCTGCTGGAGCCAGTCATGAAAGTGGAGGTAACCACTCCCGATGAGTATCAAGGGGACATCCTCGGAGACATCAACCGGCGCCGCGGGGTGGTCGCCGGCATTGAAGCCAAAAGCGGACAGACGGTACTCAATGCCCAGGTGCCGCTGGCGGAGATGTTTGGCTACGCGACCGCGATCCGCTCCCTCTCCAAAGGGCGCGCCTCGTATTCCATGGAACCGTGGACGTTCGAGCAGGTCCCTTCCAGCATCCTTGCATCGATCCTGGAAAAGGCCAACAAGCGGCCCGCCGCCAGATCCTGAAAACGAGACCGGCTGCGCCCATTTAATTAAAAAGCGGAAATGGAAAACCCCCTATCCTTCACTTTTTTCTGGAGAGGCCTCCTTTCCAACTGGCACAAAAGCACGTATGACGGCCAGTTGTGGGACGAAGTACAAAGGCGATTCTGCACCACGGAACAGTGGATGATGAGCGCCAAAGCGCTTCTGTTCTCCGATCTGAACGCCCTTCAGGCGATCATGGCCACCAACGACCCCAAGGAGCAAAAAGCGCTGGGCCGGCAGGTCTCCGGATTCAACAAGGCCAAATGGGACCTCCACGCCCGCAACCTGGTTACGCGGGCTGTTCCTACAAGTTTGAGCAGAACCCGCGCCTCAAAGAAATCCTGCTGGCCACCAAAGGGGTGCTTGCGGAGGCCAGTCCCTACGACAAGGTCTGGGGGATCGACCTGGACGAAAAGGACCCCCGCGCCCGAAATCCAGGCCAGTGGCAGGGGACCAACTGGCTGGGCCAGGTGCTGATGCACGTGCGCAAGGACCTCAAGGACCCGCTCACCCTGGGCGTCAAACGCCGCCTCATCCTCCACGCAGCCAAGCATGGCCTTCCCTGCGGGGACCTCTTTCTGCAAGACTGCCACGGCTGAGGTACCACCAGCGCGCCGCCGCGGGCCTTTGAGGCGGCGCCCAGGCACCGCTCAAGGCGCCGCTTCCTCTCAACTACCACCACCTTTAGGCGCCGCTCCCGTCAACTACAGCCAGTCACAACCTGTGGAATAGGATTTTTTCATCTATAGCAGGTTCTTACGCAACTACACCCCTGGAACCCTATAATGGGTGGCATGAGTAAGAGGAGCAGCACCAAAGCTTCCACTAAAACTCAGGTCGCGCCGGCCGCACCCGAGGTCCACAAGGGGATGACGCGGGAAATGATTGAAGAGCGCAAGGCCATCCTGCGCGACCTCATGATCAAGAATCCCACCATGGGATGCCAAAATCTCGCCGCCGCGCTGGGCGTCTCCCGCAGCAGCATCCGCCGCATCTACGATGCCCTGCGCAAGCAGCTCCCCGGCACCGTCAAATACAACGGCAACCAGTATTCCCGCGCCAGCGGCCAGCCCCTTGGGGACAAGGTCAAGCCCAGCGCGTTTCCCAACCTGTCTAGCTTGGGCTTCTCTGCCGCCGCCGCCGCCGCGAAGCCGATGCCTCTGGGGGAGAAGGAGCAGCTTGAGGCACGCATGGACGCGCTCCGGCAGGAAGTGAAGGAAGAGCAGAAGAAGACCGATTACTGGAAGACCGAAAGCCAGAAGAAGGATGCGGAGATCGAGCAGTACCTGGCCACCTGGGACCACACTCTCTACGCCTACAAAATCCCCATGTCCCGCGGCAGCGACAAGTCCGAGACCATCCCGGTACTCCTCTGCTCCGACTGGCACTGCGAAGAGCCTGTCCATCCCAGGACTGTCCTCGGTGCCAACGAGTTCTCCCTCGAGATCGCCCACGAGTCCATCACGACGCTGACCAAGACCGCTTTGCGCCTGATCAACCTGAAGCGGGCGGGCACCAAGATCAACAAAATGGTGCTCTGGCTGGGGGGCGACTTCATCACCGGGCACATCCACGACGAGAACAAGAGCCTTTGCACCTTGCCTCCGGTGGAAGCCATCATGTGGGCCGAAGACAGGATCTATTCTATGATCGAGTTCTTCCTTCAAAACGGAGATTTCGAGCAGATAGTCATTCCTTGCAGCTGCGGCAATCATGCTAGAACCACGCAGCGCAAGAACATCGCTCAGCAATCCCAGACATCCTACGAATGGGGCATGTACAACCACCTTAGCCGCGAGTACAAAAACAACCCGCGCATCAAGTTTGTTCTCAACCCAGGCCTCTTCTGCACCGTCGAGCTCTTTGAACAATACAAGCTCAGACTTCACCACGGTGACGCAATTAGGTACAAGGACGGCGTCGGGGGCCTGACCATCCCGCTGAACAAGCGCATCGCCAAGTGGAACGAAAACGGCCGCGAAGTCTACATGGACTGCATGGGCCACTGGCACCCCTACATGCCTGGACGCAAGGCCATCGTCAACGGCTCCGTCATCGGCTACAACGCCTTCGCCCAGGAGTGCGGCTTTGCAGTCGAGCCCCCGGAGCAGACTTTGTTCTTCGTCGAAAAAAAGCATGGCTTGACTTCGATTGAGCCTATTTTCGTCCGCGGCTAAAGCTGCAAGACCATAGAACGACTATCTATGTCAGACATGGAACATAGGATGGAGGCTGCTCATGGATGCCCGGACAGCTATGAACTTCCAAGCTTTGCCGACCTGCGCCAGGAGGCATGCAGCACCGCCCGCATGCTGGGCTACGCGCTCATTGCCATGGGCTTCGGTTGTATTGCCGGGACTGTTCTCTTCGCCATTTCCCTGTTACGCTGACGCTAAATCAGCTATGGAAGCATGACATCTCTCCAGGATAACATTGCCATTGGGATCATCGGAACCGCGGGGCGGAAAGACGACGCTGCACGGCTAAACCCGCAAAATTACCAGATGATGAAAGCGGCTGTTCTCGGCATCATTGCTCCCCATACGAACCGGCCCATGCTTTTCGTCAGCGGTGGGGCAGCCGTCGCCGACCACCTCGCGGTGCAGCTCTTCCTGGCCTTGCCCAACACCAAGCTTCGCCTGCATTTGCCCGCAGTGTACGACACCAATGCGCAGAGGTTCATTGAATCCCCTGGGAAGATGTTCGATCCCGGGAACGTCGCCAACTTTTATCACCGCAAATTCTGGAAGAGCTGCCAGCAACCGTCTTTGGCGGAAATCAACCAGGCCATCCGGCGCGGAGCTGAAGTCAAAGTCACGCCTGGCTTCAAAGAGCGCAACATGCAAGTAGCCCAGGACGCGGATGTTCTGATTGCCCTCACCTTCGGGAACGGACCGGAGCTCAAGGACGGAGGCACCCGCGACACCATGGAGAAATTTCTCCGGCGCCGCCACGGAACGTCTGTTCATGTGGACTTGCACAACATGACCGTTCATTCTCCCGCCAGCATTCATGGGATCAGCAACGCTCCAGAGCTTTTGTAAACACACGCCAAAAGCAAAAGCAAGATGATCACCGA
>PLWR01000340.1:0-17657 GCA_003165615.1 Acidobacteriota bacterium
CGGTGATGCAACTCTTCAACCGCGAGGATCGCAGCTTCGACGAATTCGAGGCCGCCAACCGCGCGCACATGGAGGCCTACAAGGATTCCATTCTGGCTTACGGCCTCTTCTTTCCCGCCGTGGAACTGGTGGGAGTGGTTGCCGTCGCCATCATTCTCTATATGGGCGGGGGAATGGCCATGCGCGGCGCCGTCAGCGTGGGCACCGCCATCGCCTTCATTCAGTACTCGCAGCGGTTCTTCCGTCCCATTCAAGACCTGAGCGACAAGTACAATCTGCTGCAGGCCGCCATGGCGAGTTCGGAACGCATCTTCAAGCTGCTGGATACGCCCGTGACCATCGTCGATCCCCCGCAGCCCCAGCCGCTCGCCTACCCGCGCGGACAGGTGGAATTTCAGGGCGTGGGGTTCGCCTACAAGGACGACCACAAAGTTCTGGACAACATCAGCTTCACTCTCGAGCCGGGTGAAACGATGGCGGTGGTGGGCCACACCGGCGCCGGGAAGACCACCCTCACCAACCTGCTCCTGCGCTTTTACGAAGTGCAAGAAGGCTGCATCACCTTCGACGGCATCGACATCCGCGAATTGCGCCTGTATGATTTGCGCAAGAATTTTGGCATCGTGCTGCAAGACCCGTTCCTTTTTTCGGGAACGATTGCGAGCAACATCCGGCTGGGCAACGAGGACATTACGGATGCGCAGCTGCGCTCGGCGGCACAACAAGTAAATCTGGAGGAGTTCATTGAGAGCCTCCCCGCGGGATTTGATGAGCCGGTCAGGGAGCGTGGGGCAACCCTCTCAGTGGGTCAAAAGCAATTGCTGTCCTTCGCCCGCGCCCTTGCCCACAATCCCCGCATACTGGTCCTCGACGAAGCGACATCCAGCGTCGATCCAGAGACTGAACACTTGCTGCGAGAAGGAATGAAACGCCTGATCGAGAATCGCACCTCCCTGGTGATCGCGCACCGGCTTTCCACCATTCAGAACGCCAGCAAGATTGTGGTGATGCACAAGGGACATGTGCGCGAAGTGGGCACGCATCAGGAATTGCTCGATCAGCGCGGAATTTACTTCAAGCTCTATCAGCTCCAATATAAGGATCAGGATCTCCCAGAGGTTCCCGCCGTCGCCGCGACGGAGACCTTGCCAGAACGGTCCTAATCGACTAGATTCGGGACATGGGACGAGGAAGGATAAAGGGTAAAGTTTAGAGGGTAAAACACATTCCTGCCCTTCGCCCCGCTCGGAGCTGGCCATGAATGTTGGAGCCACTTTATCCCTTATCCTTGACCCTTTAAACTTTACCCTTCGGCCCATATCCCGTGCCCCGAAATGAAATGCCTAAACCTTCCATCATGATCGTGGCAGGAGAGCGCTCCGGCGATATCTACGGAGCGGGTCTGGCGCGGGCGCTCCAGGCGCGATTGCCGGGCCTGGAAGTCTTCGGCTGCGGCGGTGAATCCATGCGCCAGGTGGGGGTGGACACCGCGGCGGACTCGCACCAGATTGCCGTTGCCGGCGTCACGGAAATCGTCTCGGGCATTCCCCGCGTCTATGGCGCTTTCCACAAACTACTCGATGAAGTGGACCGCCGCCAACCCCAGCTTGCCATCCTGATCGACTTTCCTGAATTTAACCTGCGCTTGGCGCGGCAGCTCAAGAAGCGGCGAATACCGGTGGTCTACTTCGTAAGCCCCCAGGTTTGGGCGTGGCGCAAACGGCGAGTCCAGAAGTTGAAGGACCGCATCGCCAAGATGATAGTCATCTTCGATTTTGAAGAGGAGATCTATAAGCAGGCGGGCGTGCCGGTGGAGTACGTCGGGCATCCGCTGGTGGACATGGTGCGGCCACACCTGACGCGCCAGGAGTTCTTCGAAAAGGTCGGCCTGGACCCCTCCGTCCAGACGATCGCGCTGCTACCCGGCAGCCGCCAGAAGGAAGTGATTGCCAATCTGCCCACAATGTTGGACGCGGCCACGCGCCTGACCCTGAATCGGAAGCTACAGTTCGTCGTAGCCGTGGCGCCCACCATCGATCCGAACTGGCTGGAAACGACCCTGCTGGAGTGCTACGTGGGCCGGGCCACGGTGCGCACGGCTGTTCACGCCACTTACGACGCGATGCAACACTCCGAGGTGGCGGTGGTAGCGAGCGGCACAGCTACGCTGGAGGCAGCCCTCCGCGAACGTCCCATGGTGGTGGTGTACCGCGTCTCCGGCCTTACCTGGCTGGTGGGAAGGCTTTTGGTAAATGTCCCCTATTACAGCATTGTGAATATCCTGGCGAAGAAAGAGCTGGTGCCGGAACTGATGCAGCACGATTTCAACGCCGCCAATGTGGCCACGCGGGTAGAATATTTGCTGGACCATCCGGAGGCGCGCGAGGAGATGGTGCGGGGATTTCAAGCCTTGAAACCGCAGCTGGGGCCGGGAGGGGCGATTGAACGTGCCGCGGACGCGGTGGTGGGTGTGCTCCAGGCCTCGCAGGCGGCCCAAAAGGCAGGTTGAATCATCATTGCCCCACCGAAATTGATTTTGGCGACATGCAACGCGGAAGTCAGCCCCATAATCCAATTCAAGGGATATCGCGAGGGGAGCCAAGAATGACTCGATTTAGATCCGTGAACCTGGTCGCGTTTTCGCGGGCCGTCCGTTGGCGTCGCCGGTGGATGCTTCCGGCCGGGCTTTTGTGCGCGGCCCTGGGCTTGGCCTTGGCTTCGGGTATGGCGCAAGATGCCGTGCAGCGTTTCGAAGTCAAGAACTACGTCATCACCGCTGAACTCCTTCCCTCGCAACACCTCCTGACCGCCAAAGCGCGTGTGGACATCGTCCCCAACATGGATGTCACCACGCTCGCTTTCGAGCTGCACAGCAATTTGCGTGTGGAAAAGGTTGTGGACACCACGGGTCAGGAGATTGCTTTCAAGCAGGACGGCCAGGCCCTGAACCTGTCGCTCATCAATCCGATGACCGCTGGAAAAGCGGCCTCCATCACGGTGACTTACGGGGGAATGCTCAATTCCGCCGATGGCAGCCCAGTGGAAGGCATCAAGGTGGCTTACATTGGAACCGAGGGTTCCTACCTTCTCTATCCGGGCCGGTGGTTCCCGGTCAGCGCCTACGGAGGGAATCGCTTCTCCGCCACGATGAACATCACGGTCCCCTCGGACGAGACAGTGATCGCCTCGGGGAAGGCTGCCTCGCCGGAGCGTGAGCCCGGAAAGGTTACCTACACCTTTGACTACGAGAACTCCTCGTTTCCGGGAACGGTGATCGCCGGCCCCTACAAGGTGCAGCCGGCAACGGCAGCAGGCGCTGACATCACCCTTTACTTAAAGGCCGGCCACGAAGGCCTTGCCGGCCCTTACGGTGACACCGCGGCCAAGATTCTCACCTTTTACAGCGATGTGTTCGGGCCGCTGCCCAGTTCTCATCTTGCCATTGTTGAAATCGGCGACGATACGTTGGGGGGATATACGGCCCCCGGGGTGGTGGCGCTCGCCTCGCGCGCGCTTACCAATCCGGTCAATTATCGGCTGTTGGCGCATGAAATTTCGCACTTGTGGTGGCGATGCCTGGTCAGTCCCGCTACCCCGAACGATGCGTTTCTAGACGAGGGCCTCGCCGAGTATTCAAAGGCGATGTACGTGCAGGACGCAGCGGGGGACGCGGCATTTGAGGACCTGATGCGCGATACGGCGGTGGGTGCACTGACGCACGAGGAGGTGGCGCCCATCGCGCAAGCCGGGCAACTGCATGAGTTCACCCCCGAGTATCAGTCGATTGTTTTTGATAAGGGCGCCATGGTGTTCCACATGCTCCGCTGGCTGATCGGTGACGAAGCGTTTCGCAAGACTCTGCGGACGATGGCCCAGCAGTATGCCTGGAAATCCATTACCACGGACCAGTTTCAACGCCTGGCGGAGAATGCCTCCAAGCAGGAGCTGACTTTCTTCTTCGCGCAATGGGTCAACTCCACGGGCGTGCCCCAATTCAAGCGCAATTGGGCTGTTTACCGGCTCCCCAAAGGCTATCAAGTGGTGGGCAAGATGCAGCAGGATTTGGATATCTTCCGCATGCCGGTGGAGGTTCGGGTTATCTGCCAGGGCTCCAAACCCGTTACCCAGCGAATTGATATGGTCGGAACCACCGCGGACTTCACCATCGACACCCGCACCAAGCCCTTGCGCGTCCTCGTGGACCCGGCCAGCCGCATTTTGAAATTCGATGAAAAGACAAAATTCCAGGTGGAGATGGCGCGAGCCGATCAACTGGTGGAGGAACAGGCATATCTGGATGCCATCAAGCAGTATCAGGCGGTTCTGGAGATCAACAGCAACAGCTCACTAGCCCACTACCGGCTGGGCGAAATCCATTTCAAGCTGCGCAATTACAATGCGGCCATGGAAGAATTCCGGCGCGACCTGGACGGCGATTTGGACCCCAAGTGGATTGAGGTGTGGTCACATCTGAAACTCGGTCAGATATTCGATGTGACGGGCCAGCGCGATCGCGCCCTCAACGAATATCAGCGTGCCTTGCAGACCAACGACAACACCCAGGGAGCGCTTGACGAGGCCAATCGCTATATCCAAAAACCCTATAAGAAGCCGGCACAGACCAATTAGGACTTAGGAGCAGGGAGCTAGGAGTCAGAAATCAGGAGAAACCCCTCCGGCTTTCGGCCATCCCTCTAATAATTGCGGATGGGATAGACGCCGTACTCCAAGGTGGCCTCGCGCATGGCATTGAAGTTCTCCAGGGTTACGTAGCGGGTCACCCCCGCGCCGGACGCTACCGCATAACCGCCGCCCGGCGCCAAGTCCTTGATGCGTTGCCGCACCTCCGCCCGCACATCTTCCGGCCGGCCCTTTCCTGAGACCAGCGTATAGCCTAGATCGATGTTGCCGACAATCGCCAGGCGGTCGCCGTACCGCCGCTTCAAGTCATAAATATCCATGGCCTTGGGCTCAATGGGGTGCAAAGCCTGCACCCCCAGCGCGATCAGGTCATCGAGTACCGACCATAAACTCCCGTCACTGTGCATGATGAAGGGCATACCTGCGTGGCGGGCGATACTGGCCAACTCCTCCATCCACGGAAAAAACCAGCGCCGCAGGATTTTGGGTGAGACCAGGAGCCCTTCGGTATACGCTAGATCGTCACCGTACCAGACGGCAAAAACCTCCGGCATCCTGACCAGGCGGCGCAAAACCTCGCATTGAGTACGTCCAACCAGCTCCGCCACCCGGGCAACCAGTTCCGGCTGGTCTTCCAGCGAAAGACAGAAATGCGGATAGCCCAGGATCATCCATGTCCGCGTGAAGACGCCGCCGACACCAGTGATGATTCCCATCCCCGGGGGCACGGCAGCGGCTGCCGCCTCGAGGGGGGTCACATCGACGGTGCGGGGATCGGGCCACGCATAGGCGTCAAAGTCCGCCAGGGTCCCGACCGGTCCGGGCTTGTCCGTGCTGATCGATTCTTCCTCGTGTGCGCTCGCCGAGGATTCCCATGAGCGCGGGGTCCCGGTGGAGACGACCGGCGACAATCCCCCGAATTCATAGTCCGCGCGCAGATAGATGAAGTCAAAACCGGCGGCTGCCTGGAAGGCGACGTGATCCCTTACCTCGCGCATGGGCCTTCCCATAAACAGGTTCTTGATGTACGTGTCGACCTGGAATTCTGCCAGCGGGACACGGTCCGGCTCCTCGTGATGGATGGTCTTGAGCAGGCGCCGGTAGTCGGGGTGAAAGTTCATTTTTGACCTCGATTCGCTACGTTTCGAATTTCCATCCTGCAAGCCTGGGGTTGGGGACGCCGCGCTGCTGGACCAATACCTTGAAGATGTTTCCCATTCCCTCGGGAGATATTAACCTTTTTAGTTTTAATCGCGCACCAAGCATCTCCAGCTCGGTTTGACCCGGATCGTATACATCCGCAAATTGATTGGCTTCGCCCAAGGCCAGCAGGAATTTCTCCTGGGTGGTGAACCCCGCGAACTCAAGTCCCTGCGCCTTACCCGCGTCGATCAGCGCGCTGAAATTCACGTGCGCGGTCAAATCCGTTTCCCCGGGCGCGGTGTAGAAATCCTCCGCCGCGGTGTGGCCGTGGTAAGCAAGCAGAGTTCCGCGTGGACGATCGAAGGTAAAGAGCCGATTCGCCATGTCGCCATAATCGATGGTCAGTACAAAGCCGCGCGTCAGCTTGGCCGCGACCGCGTGCATCCACGACTGGGCGTGCCGGTTCACCTCCGTGCGATGGCCTTCTTCCAATTGCGGAGCATACCGGGCCACATAAGCCGCGACCGCGGGGTCGCTGATCGGGCCAGTCTTCTCGCGCAGGTCGTCGCCCTCCGCAATGACGTAAATTTCCTTGAGATGCCCCGCCATCCTTGTGACCACGTTGACCGGAAATGCGTCCACGAGTTCGTTCGAGAAAAAGCACCCCGTGACAGGGGCGAGATCATCGAGATCGGCGAGCAGCCGGACCTTTTTCTCCACCCCCACGGCAGCCAGCCGGGCCTCGATGCGCTGACGCTGAGGCAATCCGGGTTCGATGGCCGCGTAATCGAGTGCGGCGAAAAAATCCGGCAATGCCCCTGCCGACCAGCTCAAGAAATCGGCCGCGAAGAGCCCCCGCCCGGCGCCCATTTCAACCCAGGTGAAAGGCTGCGGACGTCCCATCACGTTCCACATCTCTACGGCCTGCCGCGCCACCAGGCGGGCAAATACCGGATGCAGATCGGAACTGGTGAAGTAATCGCCCTCGACGCCGGTGCGCCCCTCCCCCTGGGTGTAATAACCAAATTCCGGATGATAAAGACACAGCGCCATGTAGCGTTCAAAGGTCATCGGGCCGGTGCGCCGCAAGGTTTCGAGAAGAAAGTTTTTGAGAGGTGTGTGGCTCAAGATATTAGGTGTCAGGTGCCAGGTGTCAGGTGCCAAAAACCGCGTTTAGCAATCACGTTGGGGCTGAATCCATCAACAAACTCAGGGCTCAGGACATTAGAGCGTCCTTGGCGCCGGTCGGGCGGTTAACTGCTGGTAGGTTTCTTCAAAAACCTTGAGCGCCGCGGCGTCGAACAATACGAAGTAAATCTTCTCGAGACTTGTGCGCACCTTGATATGTTCGAGGACAGCTTTCAGCATAATCGGCGCACATTCCGCCACGGAGAAGCCTGCCACGTCCGTGCCGATGGCAGGAAACGCCATGCTCCGAATCGCTTTCTCCTCCGCCCGCATCAAGCTGGCGCAGGTCGCCAGCCGAATGGATTCCGCCGTGGCCTTCTGGTCCGGCCGCATGCTGGCAGCATGAATTACGAAAAACGCTTTCAAATTTACGCCGGTGGTCACCGCAGCTTCGCCCAGGCGGATGGGCGCCCGGCGTTCACACTCCTCTTGAATGCGTTCCCCCGCCTTGCGTCGAATGGCGCCCGCCACACCCGCGTCCATCGTGAGGTCTGTATTCGTGGGGTTGACAATGGCGTCCACCGCCATCTCCGTAATGTCGCCTTGCACAAAGAGAATCCTGGTCGGCATGGTCCCTGGCTCCTGGGGCTTTGGACAACGGCGTAAGCATAGCCCCCGGTGAGACGTTTGGCTAGGGACAAGTGCAGAAACGGCGCGAGCCGCCAAGATGGCGGCGCTACTTTCAAAATAGGACAGCACCAGGAATTGCTATTACTGAAAACTGACAACTGAAGACGGTCAACTCTCTTTCAGTATCTCGGCACCTTGGGATCGATCTCCTTCGACCATTGGTCGATGCCGCCGCTCATGCTGAGCGCATTCACTCCCTGCCGCTTCAACCAGGACGCCGCGTTGAAACTCCGCATTCCTGCATGGCAGTAGACCACCACCGGTTGATCTTTCGGGATGTCATCAACCTTTTGCGGAACCTCCCGCATCGGGATCAGCGTGGCTCCCTCGATGCGGGCGGTCTGATACTCCCACGGCTCGCGGCAGTCGAGCAGAAAGAATTTTGCACCCTTCTCCATCATGTCGTGCACTTCCCGAGGTTCGATAATGAGTTCTTCCATCAGATTGCTCCTCTGCGTCGCGCCCAAGCATTAGCACATATAATTCGCGCTGCTGGTGCGGGCAGGAATTGCGGATCCTTGGTGTGCTGCTTCTCTTTGTGTCTGCTCTCCGTGCCCTCTGTGCCTCTGTGGTGAGTTCTTTCCGCAAGGACAAGGCTCACCATAGAGGCACAGAGAGCACAGAGAAAAGCAGATCTGTGGGTTTCCCGAAATCATCCTCGCGCCGCGCCCTCCCGGCATTTCTCCACAAAGCGCAGAAAAATTTCGCGCTGCTGGGCGGAGTCATTAACCATCTCCTCCGGATGCCACTGCACCGCCATCAGGGAAGGATATTCTGCGGCGGATTCCACGGCCTCCACAAACCCGTCCTCCGAACGCGCCGTTACCCTCAGCCCCCACCCCACCCGTTTCACCGCCTGGTGGTGCAAACTGTTGACCCGGCACGCGCCCTGAACAATTGAACCCAGGCTCGATTCCGAGTCCCTCACCAGCACGGAATGAGTGGGTTCCTGCCGCGACTTCCCGACGTCCGTCTGGCGATGCTCAAGCTGCGGCTCGGCGTCCTCCTTCATGTCCTGATAGAGCGAACCGCCGAATCCCACATTGATCATCTGCACGCCGCGGCAAATACCCAGGATGGGAGCACGTCGCGCCAGGGCAGCCTCGAGCAGAGAGAACTCAAATTCGTCACGCGGACGGTGGTCGTGAACATTGTCGTGCTGCTTCGCTTCGCCGTAAAAGGAAGGATCCACATCTTCTCCCCCGGTGAATAAAATTCCATCGTAATCCTCGGCGCGCACACGAGGAGCATCAGCGGCCGACACCATTTCAATCTCACTTGCCTCCGCGCCCACCGCGAGCAGAGCTTGGAAATAGGCCGACGCCGCGCTTTTTGTTTTTTCTTTTTCAGAAACCGATACGGCAATGCGCATGTTCAGAACCCCTCGTGCCCCAAGCCGATTGTCCGGCGGCATGGGCTCTCACTGATGATAGCGAATAACGGACAAGTTGACTCTGAAATTCCGCGCTCCCGATTCGCCCTGTTCTGCGTGACTATTCCAATTCCCGGTTGTGCAGTGGATGTCGGTGCTGGTGGGCATTACGAGCAAACTGCGAGCGAGCGGACGCGTCACGCTGAACCTTTCGGCCAACGACCCGTGAACGAGGGCCACCACACACTAAGGTAAGGACAACCTCAGTGTGACCATCGCAGACCGGGCGCGCTCCCCACACTTCTCCCCCGGCGTTTTTCACCGATTAAATCCGCCGCGGCGAAAGGCGCGTTGGGGACAATCACGCCACCTTTATCATGCTCCTCGGATGGGTCGAGGCCGTCTGATGCTCGTACGCCTTGACCGTGTAGTAGATCGCCTTGTCGAAAAAGTATCCCACCATGCGCCGGAGTTCCCTTTCCTGATGCAACTCGACCGCGGAATCCATCAGGCCGGTCATCCGCACGTATTGGTAAAGATAATTCTTCGTGGAAATCAGGGAAAAGACAATTTCCTCAAGGGGAACGCCTTCCGCATGACGGCGGATTGCCAGGTCCGCGTAATTGGCCGCGATCAGTTCCTCACCCTTTTGACTGACCCAGTGGCCGAGATTCCGATAAACAGCGTAGGTCCGATAATGTAACTCTTCCGAGGTGAGATGATGGTAATGCGGGGTTCGTGAATTGCTCTGGAGGTCTTTGATGAGTTCCTGGGTCAACTCCTCCGCATGGTCCTCAATCATTTGCATCAAGCGAACGGTAAGCATAGCGCACCTCCCGGTTAACCTGATCCGAGCTGAGGTATGAATACGGGCCTGGTCATATCAACAGTCCCCCGTGAGACCATTGCTCGCGAGGTTCGGGCGGACTTGTTAATTGCAGATTAGTCCTCGATTGGGGCATAGTCAAGCCAGGTTGTACCAGCCAGGTTGTACCAGCCCTCAGGCAATCGGGCCAATGCGTCATGGGGAACCTGGCCCCGCCGAGCCGCAACCAAACACATCTCGTAGGGGCAGGCCTCGTGCTCATAAGTACTAAGATAAGCGTGGTCTCAAAGAGATTGCTAGCCCGTCAGCCGACAGGCTTTCTTTTGGCTCTCAGAACGGATGCCCTTACAATAGGGCTTGGGGGAAGCGTTGCAGCGCCAAGGATTCGGAGGTTCCCATGCAGGTTCCCATTCACCTGGCCATTTCCTGGCTGATCGGTCACCGCTTGCCGGAGCGCCGCGATCGTCGCTTGGTGACTTGGGCTGGCGTGCTGCCGGATTTGGACGCGTTATCACTGTTGGGCGGGGCGCGTGCATTCAGCGAGTATCACCACCTGGTGACCCACGGCGTGGTAGCGGCCGTCGTGGTAACCGCAGCCTGCACCGCCTTGGCGCGTGAGCGTAAGAAGGTATTACTGCTGTCGTTCCTGGCCTTTCATGTTCACCTGATTTGCGATTTGTTGGGGAGTGGCCGCGACTGGCCGATTGTGTATTTCTACCCCTTCAGCCGTCATGAGTTTTACACGCCTTACGGATGGCCGCTGGCGTCCCCGCAGAACGTACTCGTGTGGCTCGCGGCGGTGGCGCTCACCGTGTGGGTGGGGATTACGCGCGGCAGAACCTTTGCGGAAGCCTTCCTGCCGGCGCGGGCTGATGCCGCCGTGGTCAAAGCCCTTCGCAATATCTACGGACGATTCAGGCGGGGTTGAGCGATGCCCGCGCGGGGCATCTAGAAAAGCAAGTCAAAAGGCAAAACGCAAAAGTCAAAAGTGAAAAGCCGCATTCCCACAGGTAGTGTCCCAATTTCTTTAATTTCCCGAGGTGCTTACCGCCTATCGAAAAATCAGCAATTGATAAATTATTGGGCAGAACGGGAAGTTTTGGGAATGATATACCTCACGCGAGGAGGCATGGGAGCATGAGCCTGCCCTCGCGGAGGTGGATGCGTCATGAGTACGGACCCTTGGCTGTTTGTTTTCTCTGCCCTTTCCGGTCTAGGTGGACTAGCGGCCTTTTTGGGCTGGCTCGGAATCAAGCCGTCACAATTGGGATTGGGCACCAAGTCGGTCGCTGCTGCGAAGGGCGCAATGCATGTTTCGTCTATCCGTGGCAGGAGATTGAAATTAGTTACGGGGATAATTCTATTCTTCCTGAGTATGGGCTTTTCTATTTTTGGTCTATATCGCTGTCGGCAATCAAGGTTATCCGTGTCGGAATATCCCGTCCAAACACCTTTGGAGGTTATCGTTGGGAAGAAGTACATAAACGAGTCCTTAGAAGTGGACGGCAAGCGATTTGAGCACTGCGACTTTACCAACGTTACATTCATGTATCACGGTTTAGCCGAGTATTCCATCGTCGAAGACTCATTTCACGGAAGCTTGCAGCTCATCACGGATAATATATCGATAGAGGCATTTGAGACTCTCCAACAGAACCTGCAGAAATCTCCGGGAGTTATCCGGGGCTTTACTGGATTAATGGACAAAAGTGGGAATATTACGAAATTTAATGAGTTCACTAAGCAGCCGTGAGTTTCTTGTATTCGGGATTCGAAAGAGCGCATTTCGAATTAGGACACTACTTGTGGGCATACGCCATTTCACTTTTGACTTTTGCGTTTTGACTTTTGACTTGCTCTTCCGGCTCCGCCGCAAAGCAACGCCCTACTTCCCCAAAAGTCTGCGCAGTCCCTCTTCATCCAGCGTCTTGATGCCCAGGGCGCGCGCCTTGTCCAGTTTGGAACCCGCGTCCGCGCCCACCACCACGTAATCGGTCTTCTTACTGACCGAACCCACCACGCGTCCGCCGCTCTCTTCGATCATCTGTTTGACCTGATCGCGCGAATAGGTGGGCAGGGTGCCGGTGAGCACGAATTGTTTTCCCGTCAATTTGCCATCGCTTTGGCGCGTTTGTTCCTGCGTGAACTGCAATCCGGCTTTGCGGAGCTTCTCAATGACTTCCTGGTTGCGCTTTTCGTGGAAGAACTCCTGGATGGCCTCTGCCACTCGTGGCCCCACTTCTTCCGCCTCAACCAGTTCCTCGGGCGTTGCCTTGGCAAGCTTATCGAGCGAACCGAAGTGGTTGGCCAGCAACTGCCCGGTGCGCTCACCCACGAAGCGTATCCCCAAGGCAAAGATCACGCGCGCGAGTTCCGCCTGCTTGCTGCGCTCGATTTCATCCAGCAGGTTTTGCGCGGACTTCGAGCCCATGCGCTCGAGATTGGCAAGCTGTTCGTGCGTCAATTTGTAGAGGTCTGCCACGTCATGCACCAGGCCTTTATCCACAAGCTGGTCCACCAGCGCCTCGCCCAGCCCATCAATATTCATGGCGCGCCGCCCGGCGAAATAGAGCAGCGATTCCTTGAGCTTGGCCGGGCAGGCGTTATTGACGCAGCGGTAGGCCACTTCCCCTTCAGCGCGATGGACTTCCTCGCCGCACACCGGGCACTCTTTCGGCATTTCAAAGGTGCGCCCGTCCGGCGCGGCCTTCACCACCTTCACGACTTGCGGAATCACTTCGCCCGCGCGCTGGATCAGCACCGTGTCGCCAATCTTCAAGCCCAGGCGCTCGATCTCATCCATGTTGTGGAGCGTGGCGTGGCTGACGGTGACGCCGCCCACGTCCACCGGCTCCAAATCCGCCACGGGAGTCAGAGTGCCGGTGCGGCCCACCTGGGCGCGGATGTCGTTGACGCGCGTGGTGGCCTGGCGCGCGGGATATTTGTACGCCACGGCCCAGCGCGGTGATTTGGCCGTGGTTCCCAATTCCTGCCACAGCCCGGTGTTATTGACTTTGATAACAATCCCATCGATTTCGTAATCCAGGCCGTCGCGCTGGGATTCCCACTTTTGGATGTAAGCCAGCAAGTCGTCAAACGCCAGGCAGCGCTTCCAATGGGGATTAACCTTGAAGCCCATTTTGGCGAGCGTTTCCAGCACCTGCGCGTGCTCGCCCGGCAGTTCGACACCGTTCACCAATAAGTAGTAAATGAACATGTCGAGCTTGCGCTCCGCCACGATGCGCGGGTCGAGTTGGCGGATGGAGCCCGCCGCGGAATTGCGCGGGTTGGCAAACTTCGGTTCGCCCGCCGCCTCGCGCTGGGCGTTGGTCTGCTCAAACGCCTTGCGCGTCATAATGACTTCACCGCGCA
Source organism: Acidobacteriota bacterium (assembly GCA_003165615.1). Next base: position 13,173 of record PLWR01000340.1, read on the forward strand.
CTTCAAACTGCGCGGGATGGCCGATCAGCTTCAACTTCTTTTCTTCCAGGCGCAGCGGGACGGAGCGAATAGTGCGGATATTGGAGGTTACGTCCTCGCCCACCTCGCCATCGCCGCGCGTGACGCCGCGCACCAGTTCGCCATCCTGATAGGTGAGGGCCATGGAAAGGCCATCCAGCTTCAGTTCTGCGACGTACTCCACTTGGTCGCGGCCCGCCAGCTCGCGCACGCGGCGGTCAAAGTCGCGGAGGTCGTCAACCGAGTAGGTGTTGTCGAGGCTCATCATGGGCGCGGGGTGGCGCACCTTGGGGAATTCCGAGGCCGGCGCCCCTCCCACGCGCTGCGTCGGGCAGTCGGGCGTGACAAGTTCCGGATGCTGAAGTTCGAGTTCCTTCAAGTCAAGCATCAGCTTGTCAAACTCGAAGTCGGAAATCTCCGGGTCGTCGAGCACGTAGTAGCGGTGCTCGTGGTAACGGATTTCGTCGCGCAGCTTGGCGATTTCCTTCTCGTTGTTTTTGGCCACGGCTTTATCTGTCCCCCATGCAATTACAGCAATGATGTGTTCACAATTATACCGTGGGCGCGGCCCTGCGGTGTTGTGATCCGCGCACAAGTATTTGACCCCTCCCCTACTGCCTTGCGGTACCACCTCGGTCGCCGCGGTGAACGAGGGATGAAATCTCAAATTACCTGCACGTCTCCTCCAGCGCGGTCGAGCCGCAACCCTAAGGAAGCTCTCCGTGATCTCTGTGCTTTTCAAGCTTCAACACAGGGCACACGGAGTAACTCCGTGACCTCGGTGTTGAGACTTTTCTGAGCACAGAGGTCACAGAGACATTACGCAGGGAAGGCGAAATCTTCGCGGCATTCGAAGTCCCTATGGGCAAGGAAAAGCTACACCACTACGAGAGACTCGCCCCGTCTTGACACGGCTGCAACGCCGCTGCTAGTGTCATTAAGGAAAGCACGAAGGAACAGGAGCACTGGTCATGAAGCTGCAAAAAATCATGATGACGGCCGCGCTCGCAGCCGCTTGCGTGGCCGCGCTGGCTGCGGCGCCGCAATCGGATAAGCAGCCGGTGAAGTCGAGCACGGGGCGTTTTGGCGACGCCAGTGGGGTCGCGCCCAAGTATCAGGATTACCTTTTTGGGATCATCAAAGAGGTAAACCAGAATGAGGTGATCCTGGCCAAGACCAAATTCGGCGTGGACCAGGCTTTCAAGTTCAACAAGAAAACCAAATTCACCCTGGACGGCAAGACCAGCACATTTGACAAGCTCAAAGTGGGCGAGGGGATTTACATCGACGTTGACACGGACAAGAAAACCGGCGAGCCGATCGCCAAAAAGGTTATCAGCGGCGTGGATATGCCGTCGATCCCGGCGGAGAAGTAACCGGATCTTAGATTTTTGATTTTGGATGGAAGACAACACTTGCCCGCCACGCCTGCCGGCAGATCTTTTTCTCCAATCCAAAATTGCAAATCCCAAATCCAAAATTGAAAAAAGGCACGCTCATCTATAATCCGGTTGCGGGGCGGCGTCCTGCCAGGCGGGAGCGCGAAGTCCGCGAAGCCGCCATGGTGCTGCGCCGGGCAGGGCTGGAAATCGAGCTCGCGCCCACGGCGCGGCCCGACATGGCGAACGAGTTGGCGCAGGCCGCGGTCGCGAGGGGCGCGGATGTGGTCCTGGTTTGTGGCGGGGATGGGACCATCAACGAAGTCATTAATGGCCTTGCCCTGAGCCAAGTGCCTCTCGGCATTCTGCCCGGCGGCACCGCAAACATTGTGGCCCGCGAACTGCGACTTCCCCTCAATCCTGTGCGCGCTGCCCGCCAGCTCCTGCGCTGGACGCCCCATCGCATCGCCCTGGGGCGCGTTCGCTGGGGGCAATCGCCGGTTGCACCTCCTGCCAGCGAACCCACCGGTAGCGGCAGGTTTACCCCGCCCCTGGGTTTACCGCCCTCGCAAGCGTGCTCCCGGTATTACACCAGCGTGGCGGGAATCGGGTACGATGCGCACATCGTCTACAAGCTTTCCTCCTGGCTGAAAACCAATTTGGGCGTGGCAGGTTACGTTATGGAAGCCTTCCGCCAACTGGTGCATTACTCTTTTCCAAGATTTTCCTGCCGCCTGAATGGTATCGAACGGCAGGGCACGTTCGCGGTGATTCATCGCACCCGGCTCTATGCGGGTTGGCTGCATCTGGCGCCCACGGCGGACCTCTTTGCGCCGCACCTTGCCATGTGCTCATTTCCCAGCCGCAGCCGCCTGCGGTATCTGCTCTATGCCTTGGCGGTGCTGACGCGTCAGCATTTGCGCCTGCGCGGCGTCTCCCTGGATCAATGCACCGAGGTGGCCTGCACCCCTGTTGATGCCACGGAGACCATCCGCTTTGAGCTCGATGGCGAATTGGGCGGCGTGCTGCCCGCGACCTTTGAGATCGTGCCCGATGCGCTGACTCTTTTGGTGCCGTGATGAAGCTGACAGCTCACAGCTTTCATTGACTGTCAGCCGTCAGTTGTGAGCTGCTAGCGGGATAATCATGGACAACCTCACCCACACTCTGACCGCTGTCGCCATCAGCCAAACGGGGCTGAACCGCAAGACGCGGTTTGCCACACTGACGTTGATTCTGGCCGCCAACGCTCCGGACATCGACATTCTTTCAGGTCTGAAGAATAGTATCACCTACCTGAAATACCATCGAGGGATTGCCCATTCTTTTGTAGGTATCATTGTCCTCGCTATTATCATCTGGGGCTTTATGGCTTGGGTGGGAAAAAAGGTCAAGCCCAAGCCCGGCCTTCCCCTCAACAGCCGTTGGCTGCTGCTTGCCGCCTTCCTGGGAACCGGCAGCCACCTGCTCCTCGATTTCACCAACGCCTACGGCGTGCGCCCTTTCCTGCCTTTCAGCGGACGGTGGTACGCGTGGGACATCATGTTTATCTTCGATCCGCTTCTGCTCGCCCTCTTGATCCTGGGTCTGGCGGTGCCCTGGCTGCTGCGCCTGATTTCTGAAGAAGTGGGATCGCGCCCGGCAGGTTTGGTGCCCGGCGCCGTCTTTTGCCTGGTCGCGATGGTGGCGTTGTGGGGAGTTCGCGATTTCGCGCACCGCCGGGCGCTCGCGATTCTTGACAGCCGCACCTACTCCGGAGAAGTCCCACAGCGATTCAGCGCGCTGCCCGTGGTGGCGAATCCATTCACCTGGACGGGAGTGGTGGAAACCGATACGGCATTTCACGTCGTACGCGTGAATGCGCTCGATGCCAATGGAATCCCGGAGGAAATGGGGACTTTCGAAAAACCGCAATCGTCACCGGCGCTGGCGGCGGCAATGAAGACGCCGAGCGGAAGGATCTTTCTGGATTTTGCGCGCTTCCCCTGGGCGCAAGTCAACGAAACAGACGACGGCTATCAGGTGAGCATCGAGGACCTGCGGTTTCTCCGCTTCTCTTCCCAGTCCCGAAGTTTCATCCTGGAGATGGAACTAAACAAGAACCTGCAGCCCCGTTTCGCAGTCTTCTACTTTGCGGCCCCGGGGCGGTAAATCGGGACACGGGAAACGGGACTCGGGACTAGGGATTCGGGATCCGGGGCAGATGGGTAAAGTTTAAAGGGTAAAGGATGAAGGGTGAAGCGTAAAGCACATGCCCCTCATTCGCCCCGCTCGCGGCAGGCTATAAATGTCGGCGTGACTTTATCCTTTACCCTTTGCACCTTATATAACTTCCCCGTGTCCCGCGTCCGGTGTCCCGAACCCCGAATCCCTAACCCCTAGCTTTTATCCACCGTTGCAGCAGGGCCAATCCAACAATCACAATCACGATTGCGAGCGAGGCCCAGCCCAGGTTGTGGCGAACGTAATCCTGGGCCTGAACGCCATAGCGCGCTCCCAACCACGCGTCGGCGGCAAACCTTAGTCCACGTCCCACCAGCAGGGCCAGTCCAAAATGCAGGGCATCGACGCGCAGCACACCCGCCGTGAGGACAAACACCTTATAGGGCGCCGGGGGAGGCAGCAGTGAGGCCACCAGAATCGCCAGGAAATCGTTGCGCTCAAGCCAGCGCTGGGCGCGGGTGATGGATTGCGGCGTGGTCTTGCGGAAAAAGAACTTTCCGCCGCCGCGGGCGATTCCGTAAAGCAGATAGGCGCCAGCAACCGATCCCAACGTGCTCGCCAGCGCATAGAGTGGCCACAAGGCGGGGCGCTTGCTGGCCATTACGATCAGAGCCAGATCATTCACGACGGGAAATGGGATCAGCGAGGAGTCCAGAAACGACATCGCGAAGAGTCCCCACCCTCCGTAGAGAACCAGGATGTGGCCAAGTTTCAAACCAATGGACCGCAGCATGTGCCTCGCTTGCTTCTTAATTGCAGGCGCTCATTCTATGCCGTCGCGCAGCGCAGCGCAATGCGCTTGACGCGCCCCCCTCGCGGACTTAGCATGAAAGATTGCCGTTTTCTCGAAATTCCTCACTGTAGG
>PLWR01000340.1:17673-19068 GCA_003165615.1 Acidobacteriota bacterium
ACCTGAAGAACATCAACGTCGAGGTTCCGCGCAACACCTTGACGGTGGTCACAGGACTGAGCGGATCAGGCAAATCGAGCTTGGCGTTCGATGTGATCTATGCCGAGGGCCAGCGCCGCTACGTGCAAACGCTCTCCGCTTATGCGCGCCAGTTTCTCGACCAGCTTGAGCNNAGACCACCAGCCGCAGCCCGCGCTCCACCGTGGGCACCATCACCGAAATTTACGATTACCTCCGGCTGCTTTACTCCTCCATTGGCGTCGCCCACTGCCACCGGTGCGGGCGCCAAATCTCCCGTCAGACCACCGAGCAGATCGTGGCGTCGATCGTGGGCTTGCAAACAGGGGTCGAGGGCGGAAACGGCGAAGGTGAACGGGTGATGATCCTGGCCCCCATTGTGCGCGGGCGCAAAGGAGAGTTCCGCAAGCTCTTCGAGCAACTCGAAGCGGAAGGTTATGTGCGCGTGCGCGTGGACAAGCAAATGCGCCAATTGGATGAGGAGATCAAACTCGACCGGCGCAAGAATCACACCATCGAAGTGGTCGTTGACCGTCTGCTGCTGAAGGCTGGAATCGAGAGCCGCCTGGCATCTTCCATTGAAACCGCCATGAAACTGGCGAAAGGAATCGTGGAAGTGGCGGTGGTGAATGGTGAAGAGCGCCTTTACTCCCAGGAATGGGCGTGTGTGGATTGCGGCATGAGCATTCCCGCCCTTGAGCCGCGCTCGTTCTCCTTCAACAGCGTTTATGGCGCGTGCCCGGCGTGCCGCGGCCTCGGCAGCCAATATACGTTTGATCCCGCCAAGGTTATTGTGGACTGGTCGCGGCCCTTGCTGGACGGCGGACTGGGCCCCGGCGCGGGCTCGGGCGCCCTTCAACGCAGCCTGATTCGTGCCGCAGAGCAAATCGGCTTTGACCTGAAAACCCCTTTTGAGCGCCTGCCGCGTAAAATCCAGAACCTTCTGCTTTATGGGAAAAACGCCGAGGGCGCGCCTGCTTCAACCGTGTTTTCCGGCATCCTGCCTCTGCTCGATCGCTGGTATGGCGAAGCGAGTTCGGAGAGCTACCGCGACTGGTACAGCCAGTATATGTCGGCCGTGCCTTGCCCAAAATGCCAGGGCAAGCGCCTGAAGCCGGAAAGCGTGGCCGTGAAGGTGATGAACTATTCCATCGCCGACCTCACCGCACTGGCAGTGATCAAGACCCAGGAGGTGGTGGCGGGCCTCGAGCTGACACCGCGCGAAGAACTGGTGGCGCGGCGCATTGTGAACGAAATCAGCGAGCGCCTGGAATTCTTGAGCGCCGTGGGGCTGGGCTATTTGAGCCTCGACCGCTCGGCTTCCTCCCTATCGAGCGGTGAAAGCCAACGAATACGCCTGGCCACGCAGATCGGCTC
>PLWR01000249.1:0-748 GCA_003165615.1 Acidobacteriota bacterium
GGCTCCCTTCGGGATGGGCCGCCAGCAAGCCCCGCACCTGCTCCAACTCGGTCGGGCCAATTTGACGACCCTGAATGATCAGACTGTTATCCACGCCCTGACTCTGCACGGGCCGCCACGCAGAGTCCAGCCCAAAATGAAACTGTTTTCACCTCTTTATCCCTGACTCCAAACCCCCACGTCCCTCATACTGCTTCCCAGTTAAGCGGAAAGACCTGACCAGTTACCAAAAATTGAGGCCATATTATAGGTACAGAAGTTGAAAGTCGCCATTCTTCCACCTTTAGGCCCATCCCCAAATAAAGTGACCCCGCTTGCAATTTCCTTTTTCACGATCGATTGGACGATCTGCTCAAAGGAACGGCGGTCGAGTGCGTTCAGGTTGTAATCGGGCATCTGAAAATAGTGTAAATGCTTATTTAATAGACTTCTTGGTTTTGGGCATAAGTCCTTTTCATTTTATGTGGAACTAGGACACGAAATGATCCCAAGCAATTCCAGTTCAGGCTGGCGGAAAGGTAAGTCAAGAGTTGGGAGGGCGGCTCGGGCGACCGTNNGGCTTAAGCTCGACGGTGAGCGCATTCAGTGATTGCAGAACTTGCCAATCCTTGAGTAACCGAAACTTGTCTCTTTCCTGAAGGATGCCCAGAACAATTGATTTGGGTTGGGCCGGATTTCCCGTGATGCGATCATAGGTCCGGAAGACGAACAGCAGGCCGGAGGCTTCCCCGTGCTGAGACACGGCGTA
>PLWR01000249.1:757-3012 GCA_003165615.1 Acidobacteriota bacterium
GTTGTAGCGCAAAGCGAGACGGAAAAACGGCGACAGGTCCGGCAAGTCGAGCTTGGGCACTTTTTCAGAGACCTGAGCGAAATCAAAATGCTGTGCGTGCCCCAACAGGTCCTGGACCACGCGAACCGCATCCTCGCCTCCCATCTGGCCAGTCTGCTGGTCAAACCATTCCTCCAATTTGGCACGCGGCACTTCATCCGCCGCAGAGAACACGGCATCCAACAGGCCGGGGCGAGCGATGCCCAGGACGAGTTGATGCAAGTCCTCCGGCTCCTCGGCGACCGCGTTAATGGAGCGGCGGATGCGTTCAAGCTTCTCATTCAGGAGCGCCCAGATGCGCGACTCAACCGTGTCCGGGTTCTGAAAGAGCATCACCTTGACGATTTGGCGCTGTCCAATGCGATTGAGTCGTCCCACGCGTTGGTGGAGGCGCATGGGATTCCACGGGAGATCAACGTGGATCAGACGCGAGCAGTGCTCCTGAAGGTCTATGCCCTCGCCCGCCGCCTCGGTGGAAATGAGGAAACGAACCGCGCCCGAATTGAAACGGTCCTTGGACGACTCGCGCGACTCGCGGAGGTCACGCAAAGTTCCGGAAGGAGTAAGCACGCCCGGCAGCGCCTCATCGCCGTTGATGAAGGAGGCGCTATCCGTTCCGAACTCGCGCCAGAGAGCGGCGAGCAGTAGGGCCTGAGTGATCTTATATTCAGTGAAAAACAAAACCGACTCGCCGGCAGGAAGCTGACGAACGTGAGCGATGATGGTTGCTATCTTGGTTTCGAAGGCAACCCGGTCCGCGGCAGCGATCAACTCGGCAAGCCGCACGCATTCATTTTCCATCAGCTCCAGATAAAGCGTGGCGATTTCGTCTTCCACAATCGGGTTGAGCGAATCAGGGTCGTCACTGAGGCGGTCGTGTTGCCGGATGGCGTCTGTGGAGGCCGGCAAGTTGCGCTGGACCTGGGAGGAAATCTCGCGCAACTTTGCGAGCCGCTTTTGTAATGCGCTGCGGACTGCCGCCACAGAACTGGAGGCGAGTTTTTGGAGCGCGATCAAAACCAGCATCACGGTGCGTCCCCGGTCGCCCTGAAGTCCCGTGGCATACGCGCGGCCAGAGGCTATGAAGTCCGTCATCATCTGGTAGAAAGCGGCTTCCTCCGGGTTGTAGTGGTAAGGGATGGTGGTGACCTGGGGTTCCTGGAACAAACGCTCCCCGCGCAGATTGGTGACGTGATACTTATTATTGCGGACGAGCGCCTGCGGCAGGAGCGCCAACTGCGCCTCGACGGGGCGGCGCGGGTCAAAAAGGTCGGGGCGCACGAGCGACATGAGGGCAAGAAACCCGTAGTGCTTGCCGCGATGCGGTGTGCCTGTGAAAAGCAGCAGAGACTGGAGGCGGCCGGCATCCTGTAACTTTTTGATGAGTCGGTGAGCGAGGGTCATGCCGGCCTGCTCGTCCACATTGAGGTGGTGCGCCTCGTCCACAATGATGAGGTCCCATGGGTCGGTTTGAAGCATTCGGTCATGGCGACCCTCTCGGTCTTCGCGCACCGTGTGGAAGGACGCAACGACGTGCGGATTGAGTTTCCAAAAATCCAGCCGCGTGGAATCGAGGGCGGGATCGTATTGAGCCATCCGAATGTCAAACATCGCGAATAACCGTTGCTGCCACTGATCCACCAACGATGCGGGACATAGAATCAGGAGGCGACGGACGAGCCCAAGATGGAACAATCGCCACAGGATCAAGCCTGCCTCCACTGTCTTGCCCAAGCCAACATCATCGGCGACGACCCAACGGACGGGCCAGTGTTCGGTGACCTTACGGCAGACCCAAAGCTGGTGTGGATACAAATCTATGCGGCTGGGGGAGAAGACACCCCAAGCGTCATTGACGGCGCTAATGGATTCCCCGAGCAAGCGCAGCGCGACGGTGGAAGCGTGGGCGGGTTGGCCCTGGAGGTAGCTATCAGCCGCCGAGCGCAAAGAAGTCAACTCGCGAGTGACGCACTCCTCGATTCCGCGGGAAAAGCGGACCAGCGTTGTCTCGCCCTTGGAATACTCGACAACTCCGCGGCCAAAACCGGCGTGGTTGACGGGGCAGCCTGGAGGAAGTGTGTTCATAGCGTTTGATATGGAAAATCCCTGGGCGCGGCATCGAGTTCGATGCTGTCTGCCGCCTCGGCCTCGAATTCCTGCCGCAGCACGGAGGTGCGGAGGCCCTTGTTCTCGGCCAGAATCTGGAGCGGCAAGTC
>PLWR01000214.1:0-1581 GCA_003165615.1 Acidobacteriota bacterium
TGGATGAACATGCCGAATTTGGCCTTGCGGAACCAGGCGGTTCGCTGCGCCTCCGCTTCAGCGCTTGCGGGCGGCGTGGTGGCGTCCTGCGCCCTGCTTAGCAAAGGAATTCCGAACAGAAAAATGCAAGCGGCCAGGATCAAAAGACAACCTGATTTCCTGACTCGATTATTTGCCATGCTTTCGCTCCCGGCGACGCGCCGTGGTTGATAAGTGACCATTCGCCGCCTTAACCCAAAGTTCACAAGGGGGAATTTCCAGTGCGTGCCAACAAAGCGAGTATAAACGGGCTCAGGGCTGGAAGGGGTGGAGATTTTTCATTTCAGGCAGAATGTCCGGGCGCTAGGTGCCCCGGCTTTGCGGAAAAACCAGGCGATCGGCGGCAAAGAAATTCAGGAGGGAGCAGCAACTTATGGACAAAATGTTGCAAAGCGTGTAGTTCATGCCCCACGTACCCGCCAGCAACCGCATCATAGCCAAGTTCCCGCCCACGGAAAGCGCGCCATTAGTGATTTGGAATCGCAGGAGGCGTTTCCATCGGCCCGAATTATCACGACGTGAGCGGTCACGCCAAGTCCACTGCTCATGCCAAACAAAGTTGTGGAGCACGGCAACTTCGACGGCAAATCCGGTGGCGAGCAGATAGTGCATTCCCACCACCGAGGTGAGCGCCGCCAAGGTGGAGAGTTGGACCACAATGCCTAATCCACCTACAACATTGAAAGCGAGCCAACGCCGCAAAGGTGCAGGTTCTTCGCCGCATCTCGACCCTCGGGGCCGCACGCCAAAAGTGGTGGTCATCGCGGCAGCCTTTCTTCCCAATAAAGAGCGTGGGCGTTGCGGATGGCTGAGACCACAAGCTTCAAGGCCAAGCCCGCAATCGCCACCACGCCGCCCACGTCGAACAGTGGAAACACCCCCAGGCTTCCCAAGTGAACCCATGGCTTGTAGAGAAGGTATAGCGTCCCAATCGACAGGATGATCCGCAGCTCAGTGGGGCCGAACCCCAGGAAGGAAAGGTGAAATACCTGGCGCACGTGCGTGGCAAGAAACTCCTCGGCTGCCACGGTCAAGTAGGCAGCGAGCATAACCAGCGCCAGCATCGGATTCATGTACCCGGAAAGGACCAAGCCTCCCAGCAAGGAGGAAGTCCCCACCATGTCGAGCACATGATCAACATAGAAGCCGTATCTCGGCCGCTGTTGATTGCGAACGCGCGCCAGGGTGCCGTCAAGACTGTCTCCAAACCAATTGAGGGCGAGCGCAAAAACGACGAGGAGTAGGGCCAAAGGGTGACGGTTGGCCAATCCGTAAGCAATTCCGGCAAGGAGCATCGCGGCGAACCCCAGCAGGGTTAGATGGTCGGAATTGACCCGTCGCGGCAGGCGCTGGGCCATCCAGACCAAGGCCCTTTTCTCTGCCCTCGCCAAGATGCTCCCGTGCTCGCGGACGTGGGTTGCGTTGCCACTTGTCCCGCCACCGCCTAAGGAGGTTCCGAGCGTGTTGCGCGCACGCGGCGACGGTGTTGATTGCGAACGTTTCTGTAGAGCGCCAAACCCTACTGAGCGCTGCATAATACAG
>PLWR01000214.1:1603-3034 GCA_003165615.1 Acidobacteriota bacterium
CTCAATTTCGCAGCGCTCAGTAGGGTCACGAGACTCGTTATCATGTCAGCCTCTCTTTCCGAGTGCCCGCCCAGCGCGGGTACTAACAGAGAAGTGTGCACCTCCATCACCGAATTTGTGACCAAACCTAGCTGATTGTTTACAAAGGGAATTGTCCGCTTTGCCGCCGCGGATGTGGGCAACCCGGACGGAGTGTCTCGCCGACAGTGGAGTGTTGCCGTGACAGCTTCCCCCCCGATGCAGATGCCCAATATGATCGGAAAGAAATGCGGATAAGGTGTGGAAATCGTAGGTGGCGTCAACCATCATCCGATAACGGCGGCGTTTTTGGGATATGATTGCATAGTTGCCGCGCCTTCCGGTGGAGTGGCGGCATACAGATTGGGCGCTATTCGCGCAACTTTATAAGGCCTCGCCATGACAAGCAACCCGCAAGGCTCCATCCGGCTCTTCCGCTTCTCCGGCATCGATCTGTTCCTGCATTGGTCCTGGTTTCTGGTGGCGGTGTATGAAATCAACGGTCGGACAAGAGATTATTCCTCCATTGCCTGGAACGTGATGGAATATCTAGCGCTGTTTCTCATCGTGATGCTGCACGAGTTCGGGCATGCGCTCGCCTGCCGCCAGGTGGGGGGAACGGCGAATCGCATCGTGCTCTGGCCTCTGGGCGGAGTGGCCTATGTGAACCCGCCGCAACGGCCCGGCGCCACGCTGTGGAGCATCGCGGCGGGGCCGCTGGTGAACGTGGCGTTCCTTGCAATCCTGTCGCTGCTCGGGGTGCTCAACCGAACCACGGGGTGGGCAGACGCGATACCCAATGCCCATCCGTTTTTGCGAACGCTCTGGATCATTAACTTGGGCTTGCTGGTCTTCAACCTGTTGCCCATCTATCCGCTGGATGGCGGCCAGATTCTGCGCTCCTTGCTCTGGTTTGTGGTGGGACGCGCCCGCAGCCTGATGGCGGCTACCGTGATCGGATTTATGGGCGTGGCGGGACTCATCGGCCTCGCCGTGTGGATGCGCTCTGCCTGGTTTGGCGTTATCTCTGCCTTCATCCTGATGAATTGTTGGAGTGGACTGCAACAGGCGCGGGCACTGTTGCGCCTGGCCAAGTTGCCACGCCACAATGGATTTGCATGCCCGTCCTGCAAAACCCCCCCGCTGGTGGGAGCCTATTGGAAGTGCAGCCACTGTGGACAGGCCTTTGACACCTTCCAAACGCGAGGCGTTTGCCCCAACTGCAAGGCGCAGTTCGCGGTGACCAAGTGCCTGGATTGTGGCGTTGCAAACCCGATGAGCGAGTGGATCGCTTCCACCCCCGTGCCGGGGAATTAGGCAGCCCACGGAGGACGGGCGCAAAGCCCCGCGCTAGTGCTTAGTTGCAGAAGTTAGCGATCTTATTTTGTCGGGGATGGAAGGGCGGGGCTTTAG
>PLWR01000357.1 GCA_003165615.1 Acidobacteriota bacterium
TTGCCCACACCAACGAAGAACAGATTGGTTGGAATGAAATCAGCGAGGGGGCGGCCATCCTGGTGCGCTTCCTCCAGGAATGGTGCGGTTGACGGCGATGATGCAAGCTCTGGTGAAAACTCAAAAAGGGTCCGGCTTTATTGAACTCCGGGACGTCCCCGAGCCCTCGCCCGGCGCGGGTGAGGTGCTGATTGAAGTAAAAGCCTGCGGGATCTGCGGGACCGATATACACGTTTGGCACGATGAATTCCCTTACTGGCCGCCGGTGATTATGGGGCACGAATTCTCCGGTGAAATCGTCGCGGCGGGCACAGAAACCGGGCTGTTCAAAATCGGTGCCCGCGTGGTGGGCGAGCCGCACACGCGCGCCTGCGGGCACTGTTACTTGTGCCGGACGGGGAACATCCAAATCTGCCCGCTGAAGCGCTCCCCGGGCTGGGGCATCGACGGCGCGTTTACGAAGTACCTCAAAATGCCGGAGCGGCTCTTGCATCGAATCCCCGACTCGATGAGTTATGACTTGGCGGCGCTGGTGGAACCCACCGCGAACACCGTGCATGATGTGGTCGAGCGCGCCAAGGTCGCGGCCGGTGACTTCGTTGTTGTCCTGGGGCCGGGCCCCATCGGCCTTTTGGCTGCACTGACGGCCCGGGCCGCCGGCGCCCGCCATGTAGTGATTGTGGGGACTCCCGCGGATGAGGCTATCCGCCTGAAGAAAGCCCGGGAACTGGGTTTTGAAACCGTGCTCAATGTGGCGCAGGTGAATCCCGCGGATGTGGTTCGCGACCTCACCGGGGGAATAGGGGCCGACCTCGTCATCGAATGCAGCGGCGCCGCGGCCGCGATTGCCTCAACCGTCGACCTTATCCGCAAGAAGGGGCGCATCTGTGTGATCGGTCTGACCGGCAAGGATACCATCCCTTTCCCGTGGGACAAGGCTGCCTTCAAGGTTTGTGACGTGATCTTCAACCTTTCGACCAGCTACACGAGCTGGGATCGAACGATTCACCTGATCGCGAGCGGCCAGTTGCCCGCCGGTGGAGTCATTACGCGCCGCCTGCCGCTGAGCGAATGGAAAAGTGCTTTTGAGGGCATCGAAGCGCAGAAAGAGTTGAAGGTACTGCTGATTCCAGAGTGAGGATGTTATGTCGCAGGATTCGCGCCTGGGTTTCGGATTGCTGGGGACGGGGCTGATCGCTCCCTTCCACGCCAAAGCCATTCAGGCCTCTAGCGGTGCTCGCCTGGTGGCGGCAGCGGATACGGACGCGGCTCGCCTGGCAAAGTTCACGGGGGAGTTCGGTTGCAAGGGATACAATATTTTGGACGAGATGCTCGCCGACCCGGAGATCCAAGTCGTCAATATTCTCACCCCCAACCATCTGCACACGGAGGCGGTGCTGCAAGCGGCCCGCGCCGGCAAGCATATCCTGGTGGAAAAGCCGCCGGCCATGTCTCTCGCCGAGATGGACACCATGCGAGAGACTTGCGTGGCCGCCGGGGTCAAGATCGGCGTCGTGCTCCAATGTCGGACGCGGCGATCCGTCCAGGCCATTCGGAAAGCTGTCGACGAAGGCCGTTTTGGAAAAATCTATCACGCCGATGTCTATATGAAATGGTTTCGTCCCGCGGACTATTACCGGATGGACGCCTGGCGCTCATCGCGTCGCTACGGAGCGGGCGTGACCATTCAGCAGGCGTTCCACTACATTGACTTGCTGCAATACTTGGTCGGCCCGGTTCAGCGGGTACACGCCCATATGACCAACCTCGCGCATCCCGGCGTAGCCTTGGAAGATACCGCCTTGGCTTTTGTGACGTATCAGAACGGCGGCCAGGGCGTGGTGGAGGCTTCAACCGCCCTATGGCCCGGGACAGACGTTCGAATCGAGGTGAATGGAGAAAAAGGCACGGCAGTCCTGGTCGGTGAGCGCATGGACACCTGGAAGTTTCAGGAGGAGCGGCCAGTGGATGAAGAGATTCGCCGTTGGGGAAGCGCCGCGGCCGCGACGGGTGCGCGGGGCGCGGCTGACCTGGGATTTCTTGACCATCAAGCGGTCATTGAAGACATGGTGCGTGCCATAGAAGCCCTTCGTGAACCGATGATCACCTTAGCGAGCGTACGTCCGACCCTCGAGTGGGCGCTGGCCATGTACCAGTCCGCCCGACAGCATTCCCCCGTTGATCTTCCCATCGTGGATGAGCAAGCGGTGTGGTGAGGCAGGAATCGCGCCAGCCATGGCCGCTCACTGCTCAACGCACTTTCCTCGGGGCATGATTGTCATGCCACAGCCGGTTGGGAGATGATCCGAACGGAAACCTCGTGGGCGGCGGACATCACAGCATCTCCCAGCGAGGGGGTTTTCTGAGGAGTGATCCTGCTGGCAGGGCCCGAGATGCTGAGCGCCGCCGCGGCAATTCCTTTCCTGTCCAGAATAGGTGCGGCGATGCAGCGGAGCCCCAATACGCTTTCCTCATTGTCTACGGCGAAACCGGACCGGCGGATCGAGCTAAGCTCCCGGGATAGCGCGCAGGCGGAAGTTATGGTATTCGGCGTGAAGGCCTGGAAGCGCAGCGATTTGATAAGCCGTTCGCACTGTTCGGAAGGCTGATACGCTAGGAGCGCTTTGCCGAGAGCCGTCCGGTGAAGGACTGCCCTCGTTCCGCTGTTGCTTGCCAGGCGAAAATCATGCGGGCTCTCAAGACAATCTATGTAGACTACATCAACGCCGTCGAGGACCGCCAGATTGACCGTTTCGTGGGTGACCCTCCAGAGCTCCCAGAGAGACTCCCGGGCGATCTCCCGCAGCGGAGCTTGTACGTTGTAGTCCCTCCCCAGCCGCAGGAGTTTGGGCCCCAGGCTGTACCCGCCTTTTTCATCTCGCCGGAGGTATTTTTCTCCCTCCAGATGAGCGAGGAGGCGTAAGGCCGTGCTTTTGTTGATTCCTGCCTGGCTGCTGATTTCGTGCAGAGAAACGGGGGAGCGCGAGTCCTGAAGCAAATCAACGATACGAAGCGTCTTGGTCAGAACCCCAACCGGTTTGGATTTTCTAGGTCCGCGCATGGGGCCCCCTAACGGGAATTTCACAATTCATTTTAAACTATGAAATGTGCATTGCAAAGGTTTACTTGGGCCCAAGAATCGCGATTGAGCAATGCTAGAGACTCATCCGGAAAGTC
>PLWR01000075.1 GCA_003165615.1 Acidobacteriota bacterium
GCGCGGATTTCCAGGTGGAAAGCTACCTGCGATATAAGGGCGACCATTTCGTTGACCGCTTCGACGCGAATTCCTATCTCTATATTTCCAAGGCCATGGATTATTTCGATCTCGCCCAGCCGCATGGGAACCTCGCAGAGGCTTTTGCCAATGTGAAGGCGAAGTTCCTGGTGATTTCGTTTTCCTCGGACTGGTTGTTCCCCTCGTACCAGTCGAAGGAAATTGTCAGTGCCTGCCGACGCGTCGGCGCGGAGGCCATTTACACGGAAATTCAGACGGATTATGGCCACGACGCGTTTCTTCTGGAATCGGGACAGATCAGTTCTCTGGTTACGAATTTCCTGACCCACGGACGAAAGGGGGCTTCCTAAGGCATGGGCGATTTGGGCGAACCAATCCGGCTCGATGACGCGGGCACGGTGGTGAGGCTGCTGCCGGAGCACCGCGTGATTATGGACCTCATTGCCGACGGTTCGCGCGTTCTGGATCTCGGCTGCGGCGAGGGAGATTTGCTGCTCGCCCTGAAGGTCAGGAAAAACGTTCGGGCTGAGGGAATTGAGCTGTCCGAGGCCTGCATCCAGGCTTGTGTGGCCAAGGGTTTATTCAGCGTTCAGCACGGGGACCTGGACGAAGGATTGGCGAATTACCCCGACAAGTCCATCGACGACATCATCCTGACCAATACCATCCAGGTTCTGCATCGCCCCCTGTTTCTGATCCGGGAAATGGCCCGCGTGGGCAAGCGCTGTATCGTGAGCTTTCCCAATTTTGCCCACTGGCCGGTGCGGTGGCAGCTCTTTCGCCATGGCCGCATGCCGAAGACCGGCAAGCTGCCCCACGAATGGTACGAGACTTTAAATATTCATCTGACTACGATCATCGACTTTCGCGAGTTTTGCCGCAAAGCCGGATTAAATGTTCTCCAGGAAATTCCCCTTCGCACTTCGGGGCCCGGCCGGCGCAGCGTCGTGCGGTTTTTTCCTAACCTGCGCGCGGACTCGGCCATTTTTGTTTTGGAAGCAGGCCCGGCGATGCTCGCTGATCCCGCGCCGGCACACTGACCGCCTCCACCCCATTTCCACCGTTGCTGATTCTCCCCCGCGTCGCTTATCATGGTTGAATCCATCAGGAACGGGTTTTTCCCATGAGTGAGCGTATCTCAGTTCGCGTGCCGGCCACCGGTGCCAACCTTGGATGTCTCTTCGATTGTGGCGCGCTTGCCTTCAGCCTTTACCTCGATATCCGCGTCACGGCGCGCGCGGATGGCGACATCGTGGTGCATTACCGCGGGGTCAATGCCGATCGTGTGAGCGAGGGCGCGGATAATCTGATCGCGCGGACTATGCGGGAGACGCTGCGCGGTTGGGGCAAGACCCGCGGATTTGAACTGGAAGTCGAGAATCAGATTCCGGTGGGCGCCGGAGTGGGCTCCAGCGCCGCCGCGATTGTGGGCGCGCTCGTTGCAAGTTTCCATCTTGCCGATCGCACCCTGTTCGACGAAGAAATCGTCTCCCTTGCCACCCGGCGCGAAGGCCACCCGGATAACGTGGCCGCCGCATGGCACGGCGGCTTCACCGTAGCCGTTGAATCCGCTGGCAGCGTCCTGAGTTATTCCTGCCCGGTGCCGGAACCGCTGGGGTTGGTTCTGGTGGTGCCGGACTATGCATTGCACACGGAAGAAGCGCGCAAGGTCCTGCCCAGCAACTATTCGCGGGCTGACGCCGTCCACAACTTGCAGCGCGCCGCGGTCCTGACGGCGCAACTCTTTTCCGGCAAGGCGGAATTGCATCGCTGCTTCTTTGACGACCGCTGGCACCAGTCCTTCCGGTCGCATCTGATGCCGGGACTGCCGGAAGTGCTTGCCCTGAAGCATCCTGACCTATTGGGAATCTGTTTGAGCGGCGCGGGGCCATCCCTGCTGGCATTCACGCCCGGCGACACCGCCGCCATCGGCGAGTTGATCCAAAAGACCCTTGGCGAGAAGCAGGTGCAGTCCCGCATCTACACGGTCACTGCCGACAACCGCGGGGCCAAGGGTTGGATCCTTCCCGACTAACCCGCGCCGCCCCACACACCCCACATTCTTCTGCACCAGCCGGAAAGCTGGAAAGCCTTGCATGGAGCGGGCCTTCCACCTATACTTTCGCCAACTTTAGATTGATCTTGTAAGGAGGGATTATGTCTCTTGTATCGAGACGCGACGCAGGGAAGCTGCTGTTAGCGGGGTGCGCTGGGGCGCTGGCCCCCGCCCGGGAACTTTGGGGCGTCACGAAAATCGATTCGGTGGTCCGCGGAGTGCAGATTGGCGCGCAGGCCTGGTCGTTTCGCGATCGTCCCATCGACGCGTGCATCGCCGCTTACCGCGAGGTGGGACTGGGTGAGTGCGAGCTCTCGCAAGTCCATTTCGGCGGCCCCCCGCCTGGCGACCCCAGCCTCGATCCCGCCCGGCTTGATTTGCCCCTCAGCAATTTCCAGGAGTTGCGTAGGAAGTTCGACAATGCCGGAGTGAGTCTTTCCGCCTATGGTAACAGCTTTCATACGGATATTACCGATCCGGTGCTGGAGCGAAGTTTTCAAATAACCCAGGCGATGGGCCTGGACTGCATCACCACGTCCACAAAGATCTCGATGGTCCCCCGCATCGATAAGTTCGCCCAGAAATACAAAATCAAGGTGGGATACCATAACCACGACCATAGTTCCGATCCGGATGAGTTCGCCACGGCGGAGGGATTCGAACGTGCGTTGAAGGGCGCATCCTCTTACGCCCGGATCAACCTTGATATCGGCCATTTCACCGCCGCGAACCAGGACGCCGTTGCATTTATTCGCAAGCACCACGCCAAAATCGTGACGCTGCACATCAAGGACCGGAAGAAGGATCACGGTCCCAACGTGCCGCTGGGCCTGGGTGACACGCCCATCGTGGAGGTCCTGCGCCTCGTGCGTGATAACCATTGGAAGTTTCCCGCCAATATTGAATATGAATATGGGGGGTATGCCCCAGGGCTCGACACCATCACCGAGGTCAAGAAGTGTTACGCGTATTGCCGTAAGGCGCTGGAAAGCTGAGCGTCACCGTCTCACCGCAAAGACGCAGAGGCGCCGAAACCGGAGCCCCTCCAACACGGCCTGGCCCATGGCCAAATTCAGATTTTACCCCTGACCCTTTGCGTGCAGGTGTCATTTGGAATGGAAACCCTTTCGAAGCATCTGTCATTCCCGCGAAGGCGGGAATCCATTCCCTCAATTCCAATGGCTGGCGGAGTGGATTCCCGCCTTCGCGGGAATGACAGGACTTGGGAGGGGCCGCGTATCGCAATTGACACCAGTACCACCCTCTACGTTCCCTCGCGAGCACAAACAGATGTGCTAGACTAGTTTAGGAATGCGCGAACCATTTCTAGAGAGAATCGATAAACGGCCCGTGGTGTGCGACGGGGCCATGGGGACGATGCTGTATTCGAAAGGCATCTCCCTCAGCCGCTGCTATGACGAACTGAATTCGTCGATGCCGCAGCTCGTCAAGGAGGTCCACCTGGCATATGTGAAAGCCGGGGCGGAGGTAATTGAAACCAACACCTTTGGGGCCAACAAGTTCCGACTGGAAAAATTCGGTCTGGGCGAAAAGGTGCGTGAATTGAACTTGGTGGGCGCACGTCTGGCACGGGAAGTTGCCGGTGATGACCTCTACGTGGGGGGCGCCGTGGGGCCGCTGGGGATTCGTCTGGAACCTCTGGGCCATACCACGCTGGAAGAGGCACGCGCGGCATTTCGCGAGCAGATTGCGGTGCTGGTGGAAGGCGGCGTCGACCTGATTATTGTTGAGACCATGATGGATTTGAACGAGGCGCATCAGGCGCTGCGGGCCGCGCGGGAAGTCGGCCAATTTCCCGTCATCGTGCAGATGACCGTTCAGGACGATGGCAGCACGCCCACCGGAACGCTGCCGGAAGATTTTGCGCGGGCGCTCGACGAGTGGGGTGCGGACCTGATTGGCGTGAATTGCAGCGTCGGCCCCGCTGCCGTGCAGGAAACACTGGAGCGCATCGCGGCGGTGACGGAGAAGAGGCTTTCCGCGCAGCCCAACGCGGGAATGCCGCGCACCGTGGAAGGCCGCAACCTCTATCTCTGCTCGCCCGAATACATGGCGAGCTACGCGCGGCGATTTATTCAGGCGGGCGCGCGCCTGGTGGGAGGATGTTGCGGCACGACTCCGGAACACATCAAAGCCATCAAAGCGGCGGTGCGCTCACTAAGCCCGCAGCGGGCACGGATACCCGTGGAAGTCATGGGGGGGGCCGCCCACACTCTGCCACCGGTGCCAGTGGCCAGCCGCTCGCGCCTGGCGGGGAAGCTCGAGCGAAAGGAGTTTCCCGTCCTGGTGGAAGTAGTCCCGCCCAAGGGATGCGACGCCACCAAGGAAGTGGAGGGGGCGCAATACCTGCTGGAGCATGGTATTGATGCGGTGAACATTCCCGATGGCGCCGGCGCCACCGCGCGCATGAGCGCCTTGACTCTGGCGGCCCTGCTTCAACAACGCGCCGGCATCGAGGTTTTGCTCCACTACAGCTCGCGCGACCGAAACGTGCTGACCATCCAATCCGATCTGCTGGGTGCGCATGCCCTGGGGGTGCGCAATGTTCTGGCGTTGACGCGCGACACTCCCCAATACTCGACCGTACTGGAAAGTGACGCGTCAGAGGTGGACGCCATTGGATTGGTGACCCTCCTGAGCAATTTGAACCGGGGCCTGGACGTGGGGGCCAACCCGCTCGGCGCGCAAACCGCATATCTGGTGGGCGCCGGCATTAATCCTTACGCGCTGAACCTGGAAGAGGAGCTTCGCCGCCTTCATTCCAAGGTGGAGGCAGGCGCCGATTTCGCCGTGACTCAGCCCGTTTTTCAGGTGGAGCAATTGGCGAAATTCCTGGAGCGGGCGCGCAGCCTTGCCCCGCACCTCCCGGTCATCGCCGGAATCTGGCCGCTTACCAGTTTCCGCAACGCCGAGTTTATGAACAACGAGGTGCCGGGAATCTCCGTTCCTCCGGCAGTGATGGAGCGTATGCGCGCGGCTGATTCCGGCGAGCGCGCCCGCCAGGAGGGCCTGAAGATCGCGGGGGAAACCCTCGTGGAAATTCGTTCCCTGGTTCAGGGCGTGCAGATCGCTGCGCCTTTTGGCCGTTACGCCCTGGCGGTGGAGGTGGCGCAGGCGCTCGGCGCCATTCAAACCGCCATTTCCGCCCCTCAACCGTGATAGAATTATAAATCCGCCATTTTCCTGAAAAGATGCTGCGGCTATGCTTGGGGAGAGTCGTCCCCGGGCGAAAGCGGTAGGGGAACACGATACGAGGGATTCGAGAAAGGGTACAGCCATGTCCCAGTCCGCGAAGAGTGACAAGCCGGAGCCTTTCGAGAAGAATCTGGCGCGCCTTGACGCTATCGTGCGCGAGTTGGAGGATACCGACCTTCCGCTCGACAAAGCCCTGGTGCTGTATGAGGAAGGCATGAAGCTCTCCGAGTTCTGCCACAAGCAGTTGGAAGAAGCCGAGGGACGAGTCGAGATCATGACCAGGAAGGCCGGAGGGAAAGTAGTGGCGGAGCCTTTCGCAGCGGACGGGACGGAGGCGGGGGAGAGATAGAAGTTAGAAGCCAGAAGTTAAAAGTTAGGAGTGAGAATTGAGAAGTTTGAATGCAGAAGTCAGAACCAAGAAGGTAATTACCGGCTTCTAACTTCTCACTTCTAGCTTCTAACTTCTCAGCCACAAATTCCGATGATCGTCTTATCGACCGAAACAATTCGCCAGCATCTGGAGCGCAACCGCACTGTGGTGGACGCGGAACTGGACCGCATTCTTCCGCCCGCGGAGGAGTATCCGCCGAGCATTCACAAGGCCATGCGCTATTCCGTATTTGCGGGGGGAAAGCGGCTTCGCCCCACTTTGTGTCTGGAAGCCGGGCGCCTGCTTGGCGGTGATGAGAAGATATTACTTCGGGTGGGGAGTGCGCTCGAACTAATTCACACGTATTCGCTGATTCACGATGATTTACCCGCTCTCGACAACGACGACCTTCGGCGCGGCAAGCCCACGTCGCACGTGGTTTTCGGCGAGGCCGCTGCGATTCTTGCCGGCGATGCCCTGCTGACACTGGCCTTTGAAGCCATCGCTGCCTCGGGCGATGGGTATGCAGAGCGCACTCTGCAAGTCATTCATGAACTTGCCCATGCCATCGGGACGATAGGAGGCATGGTGGGAGGGCAAGTGGTTGACCTGGAATCGACAGACACCACTGGCGACGCAGCGCGGCTGGAGTACATCCATTCCGCCAAGACCGGTGCTTTCATAAGGGCAGCGTTACGCTCCGGTGCGATTTTAGCCCAGGCCAACCAGGATGATTTGGTCCGCATTACGGTCTACGGGGAAAAGATCGGCCTGGCATTTCAAATTGCCGATGATCTGCTCGATGTGCTGGGGTCCCAAGCCGAATTGGGCAAAACCATTGGCAAAGACGAACAGCAGCATAAGGCCACGTACCCCGCGATTCATGGCATCGAGGCCTCCCAGCAAATCGCTTCCCGCCTGGTGGAAGAGGCCTGCGAGGCCCTTAACCCCTACGGCGCGCGCGCCGAGATTGTAAGAGGCATTGCACATTACATCGTAGGCAGAAAGCAGTAGGCAGTAGGCCGAGGGCCGATGGGCAGGGCGAAGTCAAAAGGCAAAAGGCAAAACGCAAAAGTCAAAAGGGCGAGCATTCCAGGTTTTGACTTTTGCCTTTGGACCTTTGTACCGCCCACTGCCTTCTGCTTACTGCCTACTTTTGACAGAGGTGCTCATGGAATATCGTTATCTGAACCAAATTGATTCCCCGGCCGACTTGAAGAAAGTCCCCCGCGAGGATCTCCCCATCGTCGCCGAGGAACTGCGCGACTACATGGTCTCCGTGATCGCGAAGATCGGCGGCCATCTGGCCTCCAGTCTGGGCGCGGTAGAGCTGACCATTGCGCTCCATTACCTTTTTGACACGCCAAAAGACAAGATCGTTTGGGATGTTGGCCACCAGGCTTACGGCCACAAGATTCTCACCGGCCGCCGCGACCGCTTTCCCACCATTCGCCAGTACGGGGGAATCTCCGGCTTCCCGGNNGAAAGCCCTTACGACACCTTTAACGTCGCCCACGCCGGAACCGCGATTTCCGGGGCGTTGGGCATGGCGGTGGCGCGGGATCTGAAGGGCGAGGACTTTCACGTGGTGGCCGTGGTGGGAGATGCCGGACTGACCACGGGCTTGACTCTGGAGGGCATCAACAACCTCGGGACGTTGAAGAAGAAGGTGCTGGTCATCTTGAACGACAACAAGATGTCGATCTCTCCCAACGTCGGCGCGTTTGCCGGATACCTGAATCGCATCGTTCACGGGCAAGCCTACAACCGCTTGCGGGAGGAAGTGGAAAAGATGATCCGCTCCGTTCCGCGCCTGGGCCCGCGGCTGCTCAAACTTTCCCAGGACCTGGTGGAAACCGCCAAGAGTGTGTTGATTCCTGGGTTGGTGTTTGAGGAACTGGGCTTCGAATATGTCGGGCCCATCAACGGTAACAATCTGGGAGAATTGATGGACGTGCTTGCCAAGGCCAAAGAGCGTGCGGGACCCGTCATGGTTCATATCGTGACCCAAAAGGGGAAGGGCTACTCCATTGCCGAGCAATTGCCGGTGAAATATCACGGTGTGACTCCCTTTGATTTTTCCACGGGGGCTTTCCATAAGGGCCCGGTGGGGGCGCCGAGCTACACCGCAGTGTTCGGCAAGGCCATTTGCGAGATCGCGGAAAAGGATCCGCGCGTGGTGGCGATCACCGCCGCCATGGGAGAAGGTACGGGCCTGGACGAGTTTTCCAAACGCTTTCCCGAGCGTTTTTACGACGTGGGAATCGCGGAGCAGCACGCCGTGACCTTTGCTACCGGACTGGCTTGCGAAGGTATGCGGCCGGTGGTGGCGATCTATTCCACATTTCTGCAGCGCGCCTTTGACGAGGTGATGCACGACACGTGCCTGATGCGTGCGCCGGTGACTTTTGTTCTCGACCGCGGCGGCCTGGTGGGCGCCGATGGCCCCACGCACCACGGGCTCTACGACCTGGTTTATCTTCCCGCCCTGCCGGGCATCGTGGTGATGGCCCCCAAGGATGAAAACGAATTACGCCACATGCTCTACACATCGATTAACCTCAACGGCCCCGCCGCCGTGCGCTTCCCACGCGGCAACGGCATGGGTGTCCCCTTGGACGCGGAGTTGAAGGCATTGGAGATTGGCAAAGGCGAGATTCTGCGCGAGGGTTCCGACATCGGCATCC
>PLWR01000128.1 GCA_003165615.1 Acidobacteriota bacterium
GCCGTCCAACGCATCGGCAGGAATCACCCGATGGTTGGAATATAACCTAATCTGCCCCAAGGTCCTGTTAGGCAGGCTTACCGAAAGGACACGGTGTTTGCGGCGCGGCCCACACTCCCCTATATCGTTATCGGCAGTTTTCCCGGGAAGATGAATATATCTTTGACGAACGGGCGTGGCAGTGGGCTCATTTGTTAGCACCGGGATAAATAGGGACCAAATTCAGCGGTTTCGAGGGAGCCACTCGGATGGAAAACTTGGTTTCGGGCACACTAACACGCCTGCGGGCGCAGACGTGAAACTTTCCCACACTTCAGAACCGGCAAGTTCCAACCTAGCATCAACGCAAGCGACTACCCTCCGGCGCACTCAACAGGAGAGGCAAGATTGAAACTTGGTACAACTTCTGCAAGATTCATGGAACCATTCGCGTCACTCCTGGAATGGAAGCCGGGATCACAGACCACGTTTGGACAATCAGAGAGATGTTGGACAAGGTTCTTTGATACCATGGGCAGGCGCGGCGAACCGGCAAAGGGAACACCGCGCCCCTATTTAAACACTGAGGTGACAGCCCATGGAAGTCAATCAAGCGTGTCTGCAAGTTTTGCTCGCCTACATCAACACCGGCACCGCTAAGGAGCTTTTTGCCCACGGCACGATGACGAATGAGAACACGATTGAATCAGTATGGCCGCGTATCGTCAAAACTCTTTCGGCAAACCCAATTCCGAACCCTGCTGGCGAATCGGCCAAGCAGTAAGGCCAAGCGCGAGATAGAGAACATGGCAGCGCTGTAACGGGGCAAGCTCTTCCACGGTAGACAGAACCTTGGCAATATAGTCTGCTAGCTTGGAAGGTGGGTGCAGTGTGTTTTCTTGTTTCTCTTTGGATTTCAAGATGGGCGATTGCATTGGGCACACTCCTATGCTATCTTTGGATTGCGCCCAAAGAGTTTTGAGAGCCCCGATGCCAGTCGGGGCTTTTCTATTTCTGCACATCTTTTATATTAGGGTTACCTGACTCTTTCAGTTTATTGCGAACGTCATCCAGCTTCTTCTCCATCTCTTCCGGTTTCTTAAGCCTTCTAAACATCAAAAGAAAGCCTATTGCAGCAAAGCAAAATAAGCCCAGTGCTCCAAGGAAATGTTCTGTTCCCATGAATCCCGCCTTTGCAGTTACTTGAATCACTGGTTCTTTCTGAGGTACTCAAATACCGGCAACAAGAGGAATTTAGACAACGCTGCATGATCTTTGAACGGCTCTCCATTATGCTTTACCTGGAGCCGCCCTTGAAGGTCGGAAACTATCCTTAGTTGGCCTTCCTTTGTTTCCTCGGAGCTTACACGATCGGATTTAACCTGACGGGAATAAGCGATATATCCGTTCTGCACAGTAACCTCAAGGTCGATTGTTGGATATCCTTCTATGCGCCTCACTACAAACGTGCATGATGGCATGAACTGACTTGTCAATCCAGAATCACCGCCAGCATCGTGGAACCGGGCGATGTCTGTTTCAACTTGATTCCAAAGTTGCCTGAAAAGTCCCTCAGCGCCAGTATCCACAAACTTGGCTTTCCGAAGTTCGATCTCTCGCTCGCGGTTGTCATCTTGCATGTAATCACTAACCCAATTTTCCGGCACAGATTTATAACCCCCCCATTCTAGCGTGAATGAAAGCCTTCCACTTGGCATCACTACAATGGTAAATTAAATGACATAGGCTTTGTCAATATGGGACTTGACCTAGAATCCGTACTCATAACATGCGCAATTATTGGGAGTGTGCTGCTTGTGGTTTTCTTGGCCTCAAAACGTCAGAATAGGCCAAAGGTTTCTACTTCTCGAAGGGTTTCCGGTCCAAGCAGCCCTTTGCCATTTGCTATTCCAACACAGGTTGCGGAGAGAATGTCTGCGGCAGAAATGCTTTCCCGCCTTCAACCTCTTCGTGATAGGAACGCCCAGTGGGATGTAATCCTGCCACAGCTAAACCCAAATAATGACCCGGAGGTTCAAAGGCTTCTGGTGGACATTCGGGGGCCGCATCTGTTCGCACCGCACCTTGGTCTCAGCGTCATTGAGGAGGGGTGTAAGCGGGTGCTTTCGGTATCTCCGAAGGCTGACGCCTTGGATGCCCTCCGTCAGGCCACTCGTGGTCAGGAACCATTTGTGCGGTAGCTGATAACTCAGCAACATAGAATTAGAGCACTACCCGCATTTTGGGCGAAGGACCTCGGCAGTTCGCGGAGTTCATGATCGAAGTGAACTACGGGGGTTCTTCGCCCAAAGTACGGGCTCAGAATGACAGCGCCCACGCGTTTTAGTTCGGCCCCCTGAAGCACGTCACGGTTGAAGAGCAGGTAGCGCTGAGGTATTTGGCTCCGAGCCGAATTCCTCAGCGGACCTTTCTCATTGCCTGGCAACGAACAGGTCGAGATTCCGATTTTACGAGCCGCAGAGGAAAGCAAACCGCGCTTGCCTCTGATGCGCTACCCCCTTGGGGCGCAAGGCGTGCCAGCCACCCGTCAGGGCTTGGGGACCGCGCCGGGGAGTTGCAGAAAACCGCGTCTGACGCGGGCGGTCAGCGGCGGGCGCCCGCCGTCGAATCACTCGAGCGACGGGTCAGGCGGCGGGTGGTTTCGGATATTCGCAGCAGAGACCGAAGCGCTTCGTTCACGGCCGCCGAACTACGGAACACCCTCGCCACGTCCGGTTCCAGGACGGCGATGTTCGCGCCGTCTCTTGTATTCTTTCCGGGTTTCCGATCTTTCGGTCCCATCACCACTTCCACTCGCTGGTTGAGGGCCTTCGCAATTCGGTTTAGCATTGATAACGAGTGCCCTTCGTAATCCGCATCTTCCAAGCGGCTGATGACGGATTGCGTAGTTTCCACCCGCTCCGCCAACTCCTTTTGACTGAGCCCCGCCTGCTCGCGAAGTTCATAAATGGTGCGGGCAACCTCGGCGTTTACCCGCTCTTGTTCCAGGGATGCCTTCCGCTGTACGTCCTCTCCGACGTAGCGATGATGAAGAATCCGAACGCCGTTCGATGTCTTCCGAGGGTTATTCATTGTCGGGCTCCTCATAGGTGTATTTGGCTGGGTTCTTCTCGAATAGCTTGCGATGGCGAATCGTCAATTCAATCTCCCTGTCGGGAACCTGCTTTTCCTTGGTCAGCCCATGGGAGATCACCGCGGTTTGTTGATGGAAGAAATAGAGCATCCGATAGTTCACCGACTGAAAACTGGTCCGCAACTCGTAAATGCCGTCCCGGAGTAAGTCCGCCTCTGGGCGGCGCAACTCGTGCCCCAGTTCTGCCAACCGCTCGATTCGCACAATGCATTTGTCCTGCGCTTTAGAGGGCAACCGGTCCAACCACACCAGCAGGGGGCATACTCCCTCTTCGTCTACGAAAAAGACCACGGTGGTGATAGGCATTAGTTTCCTCTCCCCGCCAAGATCAAAATATCGCAATATTGCGATTATGTCAAGAACTTTTTTGGCGCGTCTAATTCTTGAGCCCAAAGTTGGCGTAGACTCGTCGAATTCGTCTCCAGGCTCGGAGCAAAGTAGCGCACCTGTTTTGAACGTCCGCGGGTTTTCGTGGTGATGTGGTAAGAGGCGCGGAGGACATCAAATGTATTGAAGCTTTTACTATCTGTATTTTTCTGCGTCCTGGCGTCTCGGCGCGAGAACTGAAACAAAAAGCCACGGACAAAAGAGGTTCGCGCGACGCTTGTTCATTGCGTGCGCACCTTGACTCCGGCAAGCTCCTCCAGAAAGGTGACAACCGCCGCGTAGTCCAGTTCGCCTTTGCCCTGGGCCTTGGCGGCCATGTAGACCTCTTTCACCGCCGCCAGCACGGGCATGGGAACGCCCTGCGCGTAGCCCGCTTCGGCGGCGAGTTCCAGGTCCTTGTGCATCAGCTTGAGGGGAAAGAAGGGAGTGAAGTCGCCCTTGAAAATAAAGGGGGCCTTGAAGTCGGTAATGCCGGCGCGCGCCATGCTCGACTGGATGATTTCCAGCATGACCTCCGGCTTTACGCCTGCCTTGGTGGCAAGCACGAAGCCCTCGCAAAAGACTTCCACCATGGTGGCTTGAATGGTGTTCTGGGCCAGCTTGGCAGAGAGGCCGAGTCCGTGCAGACCGCAGTAAATATGCTTCTTTCCCAGCACCTGGAGGATGGGCATGGCGCGGTCGAAGGTTTCGCGGTCGCCGCCGATCATAAAGGTCAGTTCGCCCTTCTCGGCGCCGTGCTTGGAGCCGGTGACGGCCGCGTCAAGCCAACTCGCTCCCTTGCCCGCGGCCAGACAGGCCATCTTGCGGCTGACCACGGGGCTGATGGTGCTGGAATCGATGACAATCGCCCCGGAGCGCAGCGTCTCCAGAATGCCGTCCTTGCCGGTCACCACGGCTTCCACGGCGGCCGAATCACTCACAATAATGATGATGACGGTCGCCTCGCTCGCGGCGTCGGCGGGGGATGTGGCCACGCGCGCACCGGCGGCCTCAAGGGCAGCAGTTTTCCCCGGCGTGCGATTGTAGATCGCCAGCTTGTGGCCCGCCTTGATAAGGTTCAGCGCCATGGGCTGGCCCATAATTCCGAGTCCAATAAATCCAATTGATTCCGGCATGAGAGTTCTCCTTGGAAGTCGAAGGCTGGCGCGGGTATGCGGTCAGCCCGCTGGGCGAATACAACGTGCCACAGCGCGTATTTTCGAGTCGATGGGCGACTTGGCGTGTACCCGGAGGCTGGGAAGGGGGCCGTCCCAGCATGACAAAAGGTCCGAAGCCATCGGTCCGCCCGCTGCCAGCGACATTATGTCCTTGGGCAATCTCTAGGAAATCACGGACAATCGCTAGCATTAGCCCTTTATCCACCTTGGCAGAGCTCCGCTCCGCCCCAACATGATATTACCCAAAGTCGAGCCAAATGCGCACGTCGCGAACGTTATTATCCGTGAACCCGGTGTCAAGCGTATCGCCCAGAGTGCGGAAGAACGAGTAGGAATCGCTTCCCGCAAGGTAAGCATCCGGATCCAAACCCCGGCCCTGCGCTCGCGACACCGTTTGACCATCGGCCACGGCTCCGCTGGTGGGACTGTTGCCGTCGCGGCCATCCGTGCCGGCGCTCAGCACCACGCGGTTCTGTCCGCTGATCTGCTGCGCTGCGTACAGAGTGAATGCCTGATTGCGCCCGCCCATGCCCGGGCCGGTGACCGGGCACGTCACTTCCCCGCCCACCACCAGACAGACGGGCTTTCCCTTGTGCGCCTCTGCCAGGGCGTCGAGCGCGACGACGTTCGAGAGCACCACCTGTCGATAGTCAGCGTCCCAGTTTCCGCCCTCAATTTCAGCCGCGAAACCAAGCTTTGGCGCCGATGCAAAGGCCGCGTCCACCGCGTCACGGTTGGACAATAAGGAGAAGTAGTATGAATTCGCAAAGCGCGGGTCTCCTGGCTTGGGAGTCTCGGGGAGCTCACGGCGCTCAAAAAATCCGCGGATACTCGCGGGGAATTGGCTGGCCAGGTTGTTTTGCTCCACCAGATCGTAAGCCTGCTCGGTGGTGGACTCATCGGGCATGGTCGGTCCGGAAGCCACCATGGAGGGCAGATCGTCGGGCACATCGGAGATGAAAATCGTCAGTTGTCGCGCCGGGTAAGCGCGCTCGGCGAGCCGGCCACCTTTTACCGCGGAAATGTGCTTGCGCAGGATGTTGATCTGTTCAATGGGAAGGTGAGAGGTCACCAGCGCGCGGTTGAATTCCTTCAAGTCGGCAAGGGTGATGCTCGAGTCCATCGGTTGCGCCAGAATGGCGGAGCCGCCGCCCGAAACCAGGAAGATGACCGTGTCTTCACGCCTCAGATGGGAGACGATTTCCAGGGATGCGCGCGCACCCTCCAGGCTGCTGGCGTCAGGATAAGGATGGCCGCCCACAAAATAGTGGAAGTTGGCAAGCTTCTGCTGCGTTTCTGCCGGGGCCACCGAGACTCCCGCTTCAATCCTGCCGCCCAAAATTTCATGCAGCACCGTGGCCATGCGGTTTGCCGCCTTGCCAAAGGCCACCACGCGCGGCGGTCGAACCAGCGGATGCGTCACCTCCCCGGCCGTCAGCGCATTGCCTTCGAACTTCAGCTTTGCCAGCATGGCGTGACGAACGTCGATGGCCGCCATGGTGTCGCGAAATATCTGCTCAACCAATTGCTTGCCGTGGGAATAATCCGGCATCGCGATGGCCTTGGATTGTACCGGAGTCGTCATTGCCAAAGCCTCACGGACGCGCCCACCCTGGGTTGAACCACCAGGAGGTCTTCCGTCGAGGGGACAGCGCGCACTTCTGCCCGCGTTAGACAATCGTTATTGCGTGTCTGCATTCCTCCATTATTGGGAAGCCGGCAAGGAAACGCAAGGGAGTTCGATTCTCGGTGCTGTCCTGATTTGACGTAGCGCCGACCTTGAGGTCGGCACCTGCCGGGCTAAAGCCCGGCTCTACGTCTCAAATTAGGACAGCACCCGATTCTCGGGGGTGGGAAGTTTGGGGCCGGTAGAGGAATTGCTGCGGCAAGCGTGCGGCCGTCGGGTTTTCACATGGCAATCAGCAAGTGGAATGTGCGCGCAGAAAATCCTCGAGTTGGTCAATAGTAGGGGCTGAATCGGCTCCCCCCAAACCAAGCGTGGCGAATGCTCCGGTGGCGTTGGCATAGCGCGCGGCGAGGGTGAGCGATTGGCCTCGGCAGATTGCGGC
Source organism: Acidobacteriota bacterium (assembly GCA_003165615.1). Next base: position 6,747 of record PLWR01000128.1, read on the forward strand.
GAGAAATCCCGCGGCAAAGCAATCGCCCGCGCCGGTGGTGTCTACGGGCTGCACGGCGAAGCCCGGCGAGGTAAAGGAGCCCTGGGGTGACTCCACATAGCAACCCGCCGCGTCCAGCTTGACGATAACCGTCTTTACCCCTAATTCGCGCAGCCGGGCAGCGATAGCGGCGGGCCCTTGCTCCCCCGTCAGTTGGCGGCCCTCCTCCAGATTGGGAAAAATAAAATCCGTGTGTGGCAGAGCTGGTTGAAGGGTCTTGAGCCACCCCCCGCGCACATCCCAGCATACGTTAATCGAGGTCAGGCAGCCCATTTCGCGAGCTCGCTTCAGCGCGGGTTCAAGCGATGTTTCATCGAAGGCAGGAATGGCGAAGGCGCTGGCGTAATGGAATATTCGAGAGCCCTCCACCTGCCCCCAATCGAGATACTGTTCGGAGAAATAGGCGCTCACCCCGCGCAAGTGAAGGAATCGGCGTTCGCCAGAGGTTTCGACAAGGACTATTGATGTGGAGGTTTTTGCGCCCGGGAGGGTGACCAGGCCCGTGTCGTCAATTCCTTCAGCGCGGACCCTGTCGTGTATGAATTGGCCGAAGCGGTCATTGCCGACGGCGGCGGCGATGCGAACCGATACTCCCAAGCGTGCCAATGCAATCGCGGTGTTGATGCAATTTCCGCCAGGACCGAATTCGACGTCTTCAAGTGCTTGACTGGTCCCCGTTGGGGCAAGCTGATCCACGGGTCGCGCCAAAACATCGGCCACGGCATTTCCGACGCAATAGATTTCGCAGAAACTTTTCATTTACAAGGGCCTAAAGCCTATTATAAGCCGCGATGGGGGTTTATTTGCGCTTCACAATAATCCCATCCTGTAAACCCCTGCCGCAACCTTGGCCCGGCTGCCGATTATACCCGCCACGGCAAAACAAACAAGACTCGAATCTTCACTCAGATGGGACATTGAATTGCTACAGTCATCTGCGCACGCTCATTTCCTTCTCATGGAATCCGCCAGATCATGAGGAGGTAAGAGATTTTTAGTCTGACCGGACTAGAAGTCCCTAATTTTCAACGCCTTTAACCGGCTGTTTGCTTGACGTCAATTTTTTCTGCGTGGTATTATGCAACGCTCTAATAATTTTAGTTTATCCTCAAGCTATCCTAAGACATTCTCCCGAAGATTAAATTCCGGAGAAGCCAAACAGGCCCACCTTGGGGGCGCGAAGAGGAAGTTTCGGTCGGAGGAAACCCAATGTACATTTTTGCGATTGCCTGTTTAAGTGTGCTCACATTAATGTTTTCTGATTTCGCTCAAAAAGTTGCGCGGAACTTACTTTCCGGCCTTTGGAATCGACGTAGCTCCATGGCCAAGATATTTGCCGCCAGTGCTATCTTTCTGTCAGTAGCAACCTCAGCGGCGTTTGCTCAAGGTGGTGGTGAGGCCGCTGCCGGTGAAGCCAACCTCACGGTCCCCGATCTTTCCCAGGTGCAGTTCCTGGGTGTTAATGGCCATAGCTTATTGATGGTCGGCATCCTCTTTTGCATCTTTGGGCTGCTGTTTGGATTGGTCATCTATAGCAACTTGAAGAACCTGCCGGTTCACCGCGCTATGGGGGAGATTTCCCAGTTGATTTGGGAAACCTGCAAAACTTACCTGATTACGCAGGGGAAATTCCTGCTGTTACTCTGGGTATTCATTGCGGCGATCATCCTGGTCTATTTCAAGGTGCTGCTGGGATATCCGGCCCTGCGCGTGGGGATCATCCTCTTCTTCAGTCTGGTGGGAATCGCCGGCAGTTACAGCGTGGCGTGGTTCGGCATTCGTGTGAACACGTTCGCCAACTCCCGCACGGCCCACTCCAGTCTTGGCGGCAAACCGTTCATGGGGTACCAGATTCCGCTGCGGGCGGGCATGAGCATCGGCATGGTGCTGANNTTCGCGTCAACACATTTGCCAACTCCCGCACGGCGTTTGCCAGCCTGCGCGGCAAGGCCTATCCCATTTTCCAGATTCCCCTGCGCGCCGGGATGAGCATCGGCATGATGTTGATCAGCGTTGAGTTGCTGATGATGTTGATCATCCTTCTCTTTATCCCCGGCGAATATGCCGGCCCATGCTTCATCGGATTCGCCATTGGTGA
>PLWR01000381.1 GCA_003165615.1 Acidobacteriota bacterium
CGTCCGGAATCTCAGGCCCCTGATCCAACTTCGGCCATTCATACTGCCGGTAAAAGGGGTTGTTCAGGCAAATGGACCCTATGCCCCCACAACGGCGGGGCGAGCTGTCTTCTTTCACCAGGTAAAATTCAGGGTGCTTTTGACTCAGCCACGCGGGCGGCAAATAAGGCGTGGTGCTGAGGGCCGTGCGAATACCATGTTGGCGGAGGATGTCGATGGGGCGGTCAAGCCAGGCAAAATGGTGGCGGCACTCTTCCGGCTCCGGGCGCTCCCAATTGGTGTCCACCGGGCACACGACGCGGAACTTCGCCTCTTCCATCAACCAGGCGTCAGTTTCGACCCGTTCACGAGGCCAGTCCTCGGCGTTGTAGTCGGCGCCATACTCAATCTGCTCGTAAGGAAGTTGGGCCGCCGCACAGGGCGCGGCGATCAAACACTTGCCCGCCATCACTGTCACCAAAAAGCGGCGGAGAAACATTGAAGGACTCCTGAGGAAGAACTCCGGGACTGGCCAACCCGAAATTCCGTTTTTCTTTTCCACCCAACCGCGAATATAAACCCAACCGCCACCAATCACAGGGTCCATTCGAGCTAATCCAGACCCATGTCTTCTAATACGATACTCCTCTCAAGTCAAGTTGATTTTTCATAGATGAATTAAGTCGACAGAATTGGTGGAATTATTCTCATGGTTTCGATATTCAGAGAACAAACATGCAGTCAGCATCGGTTTCTTTCCATTTCTTCTGCTAAAACCTAGCCTTCTAACAGCTAGACCAGGGGGAAATTTCGGTCATGGACCTTGCACTGGACTTACTGCGGGGATTTGATCTTTGCGATTCGCCCTGGCCGACACCATGCCCGTATGGTCAAAATATTCGGCCGGACGATTTAGCGCCAGATTACGTACGATCTACGGTCACCATGCGAAACAAACAATGGGCGCGGTTGTTGGCCTATGTAACAGGACCGGTAAACGAGTAGTCGCTCCGGCAAAATGAATACGAGGCTCAAGTTGATACGCTTTGTCGAACTCCGCAGCGGCTTGAGCGCCTTCGTGTTTTTCATGCAGCGCCAATCCTAATTGGTAATGGGCCACCGCGAAATTGGGTGCCAACCTTAGAGCAGAGGGCAACTTCTCAACCGAGCAGCAATGCTTCCCTGTCGCCGGAGCAAGGGGGGGGGGCCTGGTTGCCTGACTCGCCGCCTGAAACATCATGCTCGCTTCATGCAGAGCCTGCGCTCTCCGAAACGCCTCTGCCGCTTGGTCGATGTCTCCTCTCTGCTTCAACGCCAAGTAGGCCGGTCCGTTCTGGCCGATGGAACTCAATTTGCGGCAGGGAACGGTTTTCTCGTATGTCATGGATAAGTACGATGGGGATGACGAAAAGCCCCACCAAGACGGAGTTTTCACTTTTCACTACGCAATCTCCACCAAACCCCAGTTCGAGGCCGCGACGCTGGCAAAATTTTGGCCGCGAGCAGGCAAATCCATTGCAAATCGACAGGGTCGATGCAGTAGACAGGTGCGATCATAAGTCCTCTCCGTTATAGCTATCTTTACGGGAGAACTCTCCATTCTTAACCGACGCAGGACATTTCATTATTTGAAATACAGATATCGCTATTTGAAATATCTTCTTGACGCGCCAAGTGGACCGGGCATAAACTTCGGAATGTGTCACATTGGATTCGTTTGGAAGAAGATCTCAAAGATGTGCTTTCCACCCCCAACCCGGAGGATGCGGCGTTCTTTCGCGAGCTAGAGGGGGACCGCGTCATTCCTGGAGTGGGAAGCCAGATTGGTCCGAGCCTGGCTCGACGGGCAGGGCGCGCTGCCCAAGCCGCCGGCGCGAAGATGCGGATTATCGGGACAGCCGTCCACTGCGGGGCGCTGGCAGCTGGTCCCCTGGCGGAGGCGGGCGTCAAGATCCAGTGCGTTGACTTACTGGATCCCTCGTCCTTCGGTGCCTTGCCCGATGCTCCCAAGGTAATCTTCATAGCTGGCCGGAAGTTCGGCTCGACCGGGGGCGAGAGCCTGACCTGGGCAATGAACGCTCACGTGTCGGCGCTCGTTGCCCTTCCCGAGTGGCAATATCTAATGCCTGTCGTCTCGGGAGTCGCCACGGAGGCGATAGCGCCCGAGCCCCTCGGTGAGTACTCCCAGTCGGTGCTGCCGCGTGAGCGGAGGTTCGAATACTTTTCCGCTTGTTGCGGCACGTCGGTCACACTGCTGCGGCTGAATTACGCCGCCGAACTCCGCTGCGCCGTGTGGCTCGACATCGACGCCAGGGAATTCGAGGGCCGGAGAGTAAAACTATGAGCAATGTAAAAGTTGTGGTTACTGATTTCATTGAGCCCGATCTCGAGTGGGAGGCCAAGGAATTGGCCCGGCGCGGCGTTGAGTTCCGGACTCATCAGCTCAAGTTCGCCCCGAGTACCGATGTCATCGCGGCGACCCGCGATGCTGACCTTGTGATTGTCAATATGGTGCCGATTACCACCGAGGTGATTTCCAATTGGGAAAAGTGCCGCCTGGTCATCCGTCACGGCGTCGGCTATGACAACGTGGACGTGAAGGCGCTCAGGAAAGTGGGCATCCCGCTCTGTTACGTTCCCGATTACTGCGCGGAAGAAGTCGCCGAACAGGCCATCGCCCTGCTGTTCGCGTTGGGCCGAAAGCTGGTGGCCAGTCGCCGGGTACTCGAAAGTTCTTCGGCCCAGGGGTCGTGGGATTTTGCCGGCGTTGTTCCCATGTTCCTGATGGCTGGGCAGAACCTGGGAATCATTGGTTGCGGCCGCATCGGCTCTCTCGTCTATCGCAAACTGAAATCTTTTGGATTCAAATTCCTGATTTGCGATCCGTACCTCTCGTGCGAGCAGAAGCGCGAGTTGGGAATTGAGGTGGTGGACGAGGAAACCGTGTTCCGCAACTCCGACTACGTCACCATCCACACGCCTCTGACGGCTGAAACGCGGCATCTAGTGAACGCCCGCACCCTCGGAATGATGAAACCCACCGCCTATCTCGTCAACACGGCGCGCGGGCCAATGGTGGACGTGCCGGCGTTGGCGGAGGCGCTGCGAAACGGGGTGATCGCCGGGGCCGGAATCGATGTCTTCGAGGTGGAGCCGCCGCCGCGCGACTTCCCGCTCTTCGGCTTGCCCAACGCGATCTTGACGCCGCACCTCTCTTGGTATTCCGAAGACTCCGGCCGCCGCATCCGGGAGTTGATCATGGTGGAGATCGACCGTTTCCTGGCCGGACAGCCCCCACGCTACACCGCTAACTGCTTGGCTTGAAAGGAATAAGATGAACAAGGTGAATAAACAGGTAACATCGGTGAAGGGTCCTTTGCCCGGTCCCCAATCCCAGGAACTGTTCACGCGCTGGGCGCGCGTGGAGGCGCAATGCACGGGTTACCAGGCCAAAGTCGCGTGGGACCACGCTTCCGGCGTGGTGGTGACCGACGTCGACGGCAACACGTTCATCGATTGGACCTCCGGAGTTCTGGTGACCAACGTCGGGCACTGCCATCCGGATCTGGTCAAGGCCGTACAATCGGCGGCCGCAAAGCTCCTGAACAATTACGAGTGCCTGCATCCCGGGCGGGTGGAAGCCGCGGAAAAGCTGATCTCCGTCTTGCCGCCCCACCTCGACAAGTGTTTTTTCCTCACCACCGGCAGCGAGGTGACCGAAGCCGCCCTTCGCATCATGAAGCGGAAGACCGGCAAGTTTGAGGTCATTAGTTTCTTCGGTGGCTTTCACGGCCGCACCTACGCCGCCTCGAGTGCGGGAGGGCTGCCGGGCCCGAAGAAGGGTTATGGCCCCACCGTGCCCGGCTCGATTCGTGTGCCGTTCCCTTACTGCTATCGCTGCCCGTTCCGCGCTGACCCGGCCATCTGCGACATGCTGTGCCTCGACTACATTGAAGACGCCGTGCGCGCCAACAGCACCGGCAGCTTGGCGGGGCTGATCGTTGAACCTTATTTGGGGGCGGCGGGCTTCATCTTTCCTCCGCAAGGCTGGTTGAAACGGCTGGAACAATGGCTACGCGGGCGCGGGCTGTTGTTCACGCTTGACGAAGTGCAGTCCTCTTACGGCCGCACCGGGAAATTCTGGGCGATGGAGTGGGAAGGGCTGACTCCCGATCTAGTCAGCATCGGCAAGGGCATTGGCAGCGGTGTTCCGGCCTCGGCGATTGCGGCTCGCGGCGAGGTTATTGGGACGCTGGGGCCAGGCGAAATGAGCAGCACCATGGGCGGCAATCCTCTCTCGAGCGCCGCGGTCATCGCGGTGGTTGACATCATGAAGCGTGAACATCTGGAGGAAAATGCCCTGCGTATCGGCAAACTGATGAAGTCGCGCCTGCTGGAAATGCAGGAGAAATCTCCGTTTGTGGGCGATGTTCGCGGTATGGGACTGGTGATGGGCATTGAGCTCGTGAAAGACAAGGCGACCAAGGAGCCCGCGCCCGATCTGACTCGCAAATTGATCGACCTCGCGGCCGAGAACGGCCTGCTGATTGGTTCCGTCGGCGTTTTCGGAAACGTGATTCGCGTGGCCCCCCCGCTGGTGATTTCCGAGGCTGAAGCCCACGAGAGTCTGGACATCTTTGCCAAGGCGCTTTCATTGCTATGACTGAATTCTCCCCATCGGAAATCCGCGCGACGGTCGAGGCCGTGCGTGCTGACGCCGTGCAGTTTCTTTGCGATCTGATTCGCTTTCCCTCTCTGTCCGGCCAGGAACGGGAAACGGTTGATTGCGCCGCCGCGCGCTTCGCGGAACTCGCGGAGGTGGAGCGCGTCGCGCTCTCGAACTCACTTCGGGACGATGAGGACTACGCTGATCCCGTGCCCGGGCTCGAGTACGAGGGGCGTTCAAATCTGCGTCTGCGCGTGGCCGGGACGGGTGGCGGCCAATCGCTGCTGTTCAACACCCATCTCGATGTGGTGCCAGCATCCGAAGGGCAAGGTCATGCATTTGAACCACGCGTGGAGGCCCAGCGCGTGTATGGACGCGGCGCCTGCGATGCCAAAGGGCAGGTGGCGACGATCTACGCCGCGCTACTGGCCGCCAGGCGGCTGGGCTTGCAGCTACGGGGTGACGTCCTGGCGCACCTGGTGGTGGAAGAAGAGGTGGGAGGCAATGGGACGCTGGCCATGGTGCGACGCGGCGAACACGCGGACGGCTGCCTGGTGATGGAGCCCACCGAGCTCCGCATTCTATCTTCGGTGCGCGGGGCGGTGTGGTTTCGCGTGATCTGCACCGGCCGGCCCGGCCACAGCGGCCGCGCGGGCGATACGGTGAGCGCTCTGAAAATGGTCATTCGCGCCATGGAGATTCTCGAACAGTATCACGCCCGCCTGCTGGCTGCCTCGCGCGGCATCCCGCTCTTTGATCAGTTTCCGAACCCCATGCCGATCACCTTTGGGAAGCTCGCGGCGGGGGACTGGCCGGCCACGGCGCCGGCGCGTGCTGTTGTGGAGGGCGTGCTGGGCCTTCTCCCTAATAAAACCCGTTACCAGGTGATGGAGGAGATGCGCCAGGCACTGCTCGAATGCGGAGACGCCTGGCTGCAGGAACACTTCCAGCTCGAGTTCATGTACCGGCACGACTCCCACGTTCTGGATCCTGGGCATCCCCTGGTCACGCGCCTGCAGGCGTGCTGCCGCGAGAATGGAGCACAGGGCGAAGTGAGCGCCATGACCGCTTCCTGCGATTCCTGGTT
>PLWR01000144.1 GCA_003165615.1 Acidobacteriota bacterium
TACGCCGAAGCGAGTTTCGGCGGGTTTACGACGAAGGGCAGCGCCGCAGCGCATCACTATGCACGGTTTTTTGCCGGCCCAACGGGCTACCACACTCACGCTTGGGCATCACCACGCCAGTGCGTCTGGGCAATGCGGTGCGGCGCAACCGCCTGCGCCGGCGGGTGCGGGAAGTGTTTCGGCTGAATCGAGCCAACCTTCCGGGCGGCTGGGACTTGCTGGTCAATCCCCGCGAGGCGGTGGGGAAAGTTTCCTTCGCCACGCTCACACGGGAACTGCTGAAGCTGTTTCCCCGGCAACCTCCGGCGTAGGGCAAGCAGGTGACAGGTTACAGGGGACAGGCGTAGGTTACAGGTTGCGGGTTACAGGGAACAGGGAACCGCTGCCTGTGCCCCGTAACCTATCACCTATAACCTCTGGCATGTCACCTAGAACCTTCGGCGCCCTCCCAAGACTTCTGGCGCTGGGATTGATTCGCTTTTACCAGGCGTGCCTTTCACCCGTGATGCCTTCGGCTTGCCGCTTCTACCCTTCCTGCTCAGCCTACGCCTTCGAAGCGGTTGAAAAATGGGGAGTGTGGAGGGGTGGACGCCTGGCTTTGGGACGACTGCTTCGCTGCCGGCCTTGGAGCAGTAGTTACGGCTACGACCCGGTGCCGGAAAAATAGGTGTCAGGTGCCAGGTATCAGGTGCCAGGGAGGACCTGGCAACTGGCCCCGGCTACTTGAAACCTTTGACCTGGCACCTGGCACCTGATACCTGACACCTGGATTTTACTGTGAACCTTGACCAAGAAAAACGCGTGATGATCGCCTTCGCGCTGTCCATTGTGATGCTCGTGCTGTTCAAGATGTATTTCATCAAAGAGCAGCCTCCGGAGCCCAAGAAGGCAGCTCCGACAGCGGCGGCCACCAATCCAGGCCCGTCGGGAGCCCCGGCAACAGCGGCGACGGCGACAACCGCGACGCCTGCAACAGCTCCTGCACCCGTGGCATTACCAGTATCGAAAGGCGCGAAGGCGGAAGAGATCGTAGTAGAAGGCAAACTCTACCGGGTGACCTTCTCGACCGTGGGTGCCGTCGTCCGGGGTTGGGTGCTGAAGGATTATCCCAAGGGCGAGCAGATTGACACCATTAACACCCAGGCATGCAAAACGCTGGGCTTCCCCTTAAGCGTCACCTTGGCGGACGCCGCGCTCAATTCGCAAGTCAACCAGGCGATTTACGTCGCCAAGGCGTATCAAGGGCAGGCTTTCCCCATCAAGCAAGGATCCGCGGAACTATCAGGGAACACGTTTTCACCCCCCGTCAATATCACCTTCACCTACAGCGACGGAAAGACTCAGGTGAAGAAGCAGTTTTCGTTTGGTGAGCATTACTCGGTCAAAGCCGAGGTCAGTGTATTCAATGGTCAGCATTACCTGCCCGTGGAGGTGGCGTGGCCGGGTGGATTCGGGGACCAGTCGCTGCCGCCCACGGTGGCATCTGCCGTGGAACGGGCCGTCTACGAATCGGCAGATGAGTCTAAAGTCCGGGAGGTGTCCCTTACTCCCTCATTCTTTAGCCGCTTCACTTCCGGAGGAAGCAGCGGCAATGAAACGGAGCAGGATGTCTCCGGCCCTCTGGTCTTCACCGGTCTCGAAGATCGATTCTTCGCGGGCATTCTTCTTCCCGATTCTCCCGATGCCAAAGCCCGAATCACGCGGGAAGTTTGGACCCCGCCGGATTGGCAGGGCGAAGAAAAGGACAAACCCAAGCCGCTGGCGGTAAGACTCGTGAGCCTGAGCCCGAAGCCGCTGGATTTCCGTCTGTTCATCGCGCCCAAGGACCTGGATGTGTTGCGCGCCATGAACCCGCCGCTCGATTCCCTGGTGGACTTTGGCTTTTTCAGCATCATCGCCAAGCCTCTGTTTATCGGCTTGCACTATATCAACGACCACTGGGTTCACAATTACGGCTGGGCCATTGTCCTTTTGACCCTCATCATCACCACCGCGATGTTCCCGCTGAAGCTCAAAAGTCTTCGTTCGGCGCAGGAAATGCAGAAGGTCGCGCCGATCGTCAAGGGTATCCAGGACAAGTACAAGAATTACAAGTTCAATGATCCGCGCAAACAGAAGATGAACGAAGAAGTCATGAAGGTTTACAGCGAGCACGGCATCAATCCGCTAGGTGGCTGCCTGCCCATGCTTTTACAAATGCCCATTCTCTACGGCTTCTACCGTGTGCTCGACCTTGCCATCGAACTGCGCCACGCCCCATGGATATGGTGGGTCAAAGACCTCTCCGCGCCGGACCGGCTGCATGTTATGGGTTTTTCCATACCGGTTTTAGTGATTCTCATGACCGTGGCGTCTTACATCTTGCAGCGAATGACGCCTATGGCGACCGCCGACCCTTCCCAAGCGCGCATGATGATGATGATGCCGCTCTTTATGGGATTCATGTTCTACCGCTTTGCCAGTGGCATGGTTCTCTACTGGCTGACCAGTAGCGTGGTGCAAATTCTCCAGCAGCTTTATATCAATCACCGCATGCCGCATCCCGCCGCGCTTCCCGTTCCACGCAAACCCGTTGAGGCCAAGGGGTGAAACATGGATACCGACCATCCTACTGCCAAATACTCCATCGAAAAATATTTGGGCTCGCTGGAATCCCTGCTCCATTCTTTTATTAAACACAGCCCTTTCAAGCTGACCTTTTCAATTCAAAAGGCTGTTGTCCACGCGGGAGATCCGGACACGCCGGAATACGTCGTGGATTTTTCCGGACCCGACGCCGATCTGCTGCTGGAAATGAATGCCGCCCTCTTACATGCCATCGAGCATGTGATTCTGAAGGCCATTCGGCTGGATGACGATCATTTCCGGAGGATTGCCTTCGATTGCAAGGATTGGCGGCTAATGCGTATCGAGGAATTGCGCCTGATGGCGCAAGTGGCGGCGGAACGGGTGATCGATACGGGCGCCCCCTTTACCCTGAACCCCATGAGCCCACGCGAGCGGCGCATCATCCATTTAGCCTTGAAAGACCGGCCCCAGGTCCAGACCCAAAGTGAAGGAATGGGACCCGAGCGCAAGGTGGTAATCTTCCCAGCCAAGTGAGTCAGGAATCGGGTCATTTGGCCATCGGGTCATCGGGTCATTGAAAACCTTCCAAGTCATCCGACGCCGCCAATAATTCCAGGATGGAACAATCTGCCGTTTTGACTTGCGACGTTTTTGGTTGATAGAAACGATCAACTGGCTAGGTCAGAATGTTTTCAATGACCCGATGACCCGATGGCCAGATGATTCGATTTTCAATGACCCGATGACCAAATGACCCAATTGCAAGAAGACACCATCGTCGCGATCTCCACTCCCGCGGGGCGAGGCGGTTTGGGTGTGGTGCGACTCTCAGGCTTGAGCGCCATCGAGATTGCCACCCGTCTGATTAAATTCCCCAAGCTGCCGTTGGATACACAACGTGCCACCCGGGGGATTTTTGCGTCCGTAGGCACGGATCGGGTGCTCGATCAGGTGGTGGTGACCTGCTTTCGCGCGCCGCATTCCTATACGGCGGAGGACGTGGTGGAAATTTCCTGCCACGGCGCTCCAGTCATTTTGAGGTATCTCGAAGAGTGCTGCCTTGCCCAGGGCGCGCGCGCGGCGGAGCCCGGCGAGTTCACCCTGCGCGCTTTCCTGAACGGGCGCATTGACCTGACCCAGGCGGAAGCGGTTCGCGACCTGATTGAGTCGCAGACGCTCTACCAGGCGCGTGTGGCGGCGCAGCAGCTTGAGGGTTCCGTCTCCACGCGTCTGAAGCCGCACAAGCAGGTGTTGCTCGAACTCATCGCGCGTCTGGAAGCCGGCATCGACTTCGCCGAAGANNGTGGGACGGCCCAACGTGGGCAAGTCGAGCTTGTTCAATCGGCTCTTGAACGAAGAGCGCGCCATCGTGACCCCCATCCCCGGAACCACTCGCGACACGGTGGCGGAAACGGCCAATCTGGGCGGCATCCCCTTGCGCTTTGTGGACACGGCGGGCATTCGCGAAGCCCTTGACGAAGTTGAGAAGATCGGCGTGGAGCGCACCTTTTCCGCCATCGCCGATTCTGATTTGCGCCTCATGGTGGTGGATGCCTCAGGACCGTGGACCGATGACGACGCCGCACTGCTGGAAAAGTTGCGCCCCCTCGGTTCGCTGCTCATCGCCCTGAACAAGTCGGATCTGCTGCCACAAATTACAAATGTAGCGCCGGGCTTTACAGGTAACGGAAAAGCTCATTGGCACTGTCATTCTGAGGAGCCAGCAGGCGACGAAGAATCTCGCATTGCCTTGAAGACGCTCAGAGCGAGATCCTTCTCTGCTGCTCAGGATGACGGCATTGGGGCTTCTTTCCACAGCCACTTTGGCCCGGCACATACCGCCCCTTCGCTGGGCTCAGGGCAGGCTCTAAGCGACGGCGCTACCATACTCGTCAACACGTCGGCGCTGACGGGCGAGGGAATTCACGAGCTCAAAGAGAAGATTCTCGCGCTCGCCGCCCCCACGCGCGACGTCGGGCCGGAAGGCGAATTCATCACCAACCTGCGCCACCAGCAGCTTATCAAGAATGCCCTCGCCGGCCTGGCCAAAGCCCGCCAGGCGGCGGAGAATAAGACGCCCCACGAAATGCTTCTGCTGGACCTCTATGACGCGCTTCGGCCTCTTGATCTCATCACCGGCGCAACTTATGCCGACGATATCCTCGACATCATCTTCAAAACCTTCTGCGTGGGGAAGTAGCGGCGGGATTATCCCGCCAATCTGCAAGCAATCCCTGCACGCAATCGCGTGCCATAAGATGGCGGCGTAAAGCCGCCTCTACCAAAAATTATTCACCGCCTTCACGGTTCCCGGCTTTACATCGGCATCAAGCTTGTAAGGCGTTTTGACGTCGTGCAACTCGCTTCCGGTGAGGTAAATTTTCTGGCTGGTGGCGCCTTTCACTTTAATGAACACCTGGGTTCCGGGACGAGGCTGGGCGTCGAGAATCGCGGCGTCATTGACTTTGTCAAGAACCACCGCCGGAATTTCCGTTCCAGGCTTGGCCGGACCGCCCATAAAGCCTTGCAATCTCAATCCGTCAACATCCTCGAAATAGAGAGCGCTTTGCCAATTGACCCACTCGGGTTTCTCCCAGGTTACCTCCAGGTCTTTCACTTTCAGATTCCTGGCGTAGCGGAATTGCACGGCGTTCACGGCCTTGTCATAAAGGGACGAGGGATTGGTGGAGATAAACAAGCGGATATTTTCCAGGCTGATATTTTCGAGCCAACTCGTGGGGTGGCCGGTGATGACGCACGAGCCTTGTCCGTGGGCGATGACATTGCGGATAATCACATTGCGAATCGAGCCGGCGGGGGGCTCACCTGGCTTATCCGGCTGGCCCAGCTTCTCGCTGCCGCGCTCGATCATGAAGTGGATGGGGTCGCCGTCGCCCCACCAGAACCAGTCGTAGCGATGGGTGTCAATGACCAGGTTGGACAATACAACATTGCTGACATAGCCGCCCTGGGCCACCATGAAGGCGATGCCGCGATTGGAGCCAATGATCACGCAATTGTCCACGGTCACATTGCGGACGCAATTCATGTTGCCGTCGCAGAACTTTACGCCGGACGACGCAGAGGTCAGTCGGCAATTGGTAACCGTGATGTTCTCGCAGGGCAGCGCCGGGCCCCAGCTATTCGTGGAATAGAACANNGGGGGTCGATGCCGTCGGCCCACACCCCGTCGTGCAGGCTGGTGTACATGTGAATGCCGTCGATGGTCAGCCGCTCGCAGGCGTAGGGATAAATATTCCAGCTCGGCGAGTGGAGAAATGAGAGGCCGGAAATCCTCACATCTTTGCAGCGGAACAGCACAATCATATGGGGGTACCAGGCGCCGGGTTCGTCATTGCCTTTGGGGAAGGAGCGCATCAAAGGCTGCCCCAGGGCCGCTGCCTTCTCCTGCGCCAATACGGCGTTGTAGGTGATGTGCCCGAAGTAGGGATTGTTGTTCCAGACAACCTTGGACCCCGGCTGCACCGTCCTCCGCTCGATTTCCCCCTGCACATCGAGAGGAACCCTTGGCGTGGGCGTGTTGGACGCACCCGACAGGTACCGCATCTTCCCCGCTCGCCACACGTACTCAGCCTGGCCGTCAACGGTACCCCGGCCTTCAATCGTAATGTCCTCCAGGTCGAAGCCCATGAAGAGCGAGTGCAGCCATCCACTGCTGGGGCGGTTGGCGTAGACCTCCGGCAGCGTGTAGGTCGAGTGATCCTGGGACGCGTACAGCGTGGCGCCCGCTTCAATGTAGAACCGGACGTGGCTGCGCAAATAGAGCGTGCCTGAGGTGTAATCCCCGGGGGGAAGATAAACCCGGCCCCCGCCCGCCTTGGCGCAGGCGTCAATGGCGCTCTGAATGGCTTTTTGGGCGTTATCAGCCTTGTTCCCGGTAGCACCGTAATTCCTTACATTGAAGGTCGCGGTGGACTCTTCCGCGCGCCCCAGTGCGGGAAAGATCAAAAGGAGCACCATCATGATTGCTAAATAGATGGGTCTTGCGGATTGCGATTGCATGTGGATTCCTCCCGGGTGAGTGAGCTTATCGTAGCTTGCCCCGCCTATTCAATGCCGGTAATTCAGTGCGGCCCAGGCCGAGGCCGGAGATGATGGCAACGAGTTCTTGCGTTGTGAGTGGAAGTCCACTGGAGGCCCACCCTTCGCGGGTGATTTCTCGACGGGAAATCGCGAAAGGCCGGGCTCCCCAACTCTCGGGGAGCCCGGCCTCGCGAAGCCTTACACCTCATCAAAAACCGGGCATGAGGTTACCACATGAAGCGCAGGCAAATCTGGAGCTCGCGTGAAATATTATCCTGGGAAGTGATGCGCCCGAAGGAGGCGGACCCATACGAAGTGTTGGGACCGTCAAACATCGGGGTGTTGAACACATTCAATGCTTCCGCCCGGAACTGCGCCTTGAAGCGTTCGGTAATCGGCACCGTCTTGTGGATCGACATATCCCAGTTGGCCTGGCCAGGACCGCGCATGGGAATGGTGCGGCCGACGTTGCCGAAGGTAAACTGCGGAGCCGTGGAGAATGCCAGCGGGTTGATATAATCGTTCATGTTCGACTCCATCGCGCCCGGCATGTGGGGTGAAACCCCAGTGGCGTTGGGCCGTTGAGCCGCGTAACCAAAGGCGGAATTGTAGTTGGTTGCCTGGACAATCCCCAGGGGGAAGCCGGTGCGGTAATAGGCTACGCCATTCCACTGCCAGCCGCCCACCAGGTAATCCAGGGCACGATTGTTACTCAGAAAATGTTTGCCCTTCCCGAAAGGCAGCTCATAGATAGTGAGGAAGCCCCAGGTAAGGGGAGGTTGCCAGCTTGACGCTGCATATTCCGCCCCCACATTGAAGGGGTCCTGGAGTCCCGACGGGCCGGAAACCAGAACGTTGCCCACGCTGGCCAAATCGTAGCTCCTCGCCCAGGTTATGGTGGAAAGGAAAGAAACTCCGTTACTCATGCGTTTCTCGGCCTTGATCACCAAAGAGTCGTAGTGGGAATGGTTACGGTCGGTGCTTTGGAAGGTCACACCACTGAACGTGGGGAAAGGAAGCAGGAGTTGGGAGGCTTGCACTTTGGCGCTCCCCACGACGCCCACGCCACCGTTTCCATAAAAGGGATTGGCGACTTGTGCGGTCAATGCTGAGCCCTGGGAAAATTGGCTGGGGTTCAACACGTTTTGGTTCATGTCCAGACCGGCATCGGTCCCGGTAAGGTGTGTGCCCCGATTCCCCAGGTAGCCGACCGAGAAAACAATTCGGCCGGGCAACTCACGCTCCACATCCACCGAAAACTGCTGAATCCGGGGCGACCTTGAAGTGGGGTTCCAGATCGTAACCGCCTGGCCGACTCCTGTTAGTGCCCCCTGCGACGTGCCCACCAGTGGCAGCAGCCCATTGGGGAAGGGATTACTCAGGGAATTCGCCGGGGTGGCATTGTTGTTCGTGGAAGCGACATAGGCGGTGTCAGAAGCATACCCCGCCGGAGCGAGCGGAGATCCGGGTGACTCCTGGGGCGCCCAGATCAAGCCCCATCCACCGCGAATAACCGTCTTGTCGTCGATCTGGTAAGCGGCGCCGATACGGGGACCGAATTTATTGGGAGTGGGACTACCCACAAAGGTCGGCGCCCCTCCCTGCCCGGCAAACTCTACGACGCCATTTGCTGTGACCCCCGCGCTTGCCGCAAGAGGGTTTGCCTCCGACTCGTTGAAGGCTGTGTACAGGCGGTTTTGGACCTCTTGCAGGCCATTCTCCCGTTCCCAGCGCAGGCCCAGGTTAACGGAAAGCTTGCGGGTGACGCGAATGTCATCCTGACCGTAGATCCCATAATAGTTGGTATAGTCGGTCAGTTGGGCGGCAATAAGCGTATCTCCGCTGCTGGGATATCCCAGCAGCATGTCCGCGAGGTCAGCACCGGTGCCGGGAAGCGGGCTGGTGGGGCTTGATTGCGTGAAGACCCCGTTAAACGCCCAGTTGCCAGCCTCCTGGCCAAAGTTATATCCCTTCACCGCCATTCGCCGGAAATCGAAGCCGCCCTTGAAACTGTTGCGGCCTACGGTCTTGGAGAGAATGGCGGAGAGGTTGTTACTGTAGTAATTGTTCAACGATCCGTTGCCGTTGGAGAGGGAGTCTCCCGCCAAAATGGTTTTACAACTAACGATGGGGAAACGGAAGCCCATCATCTGGCTGGTGTAAGACGTGGGGAAACCAAGGGTGGCAGGATTGAAGCCCTCGAGTTGACTTACGTCGAAGAAGTAATTCGGGAACCGGTTAAAGCCATAACGAACGGCCAGCACCGTGGTGGGCGAAATGGTGAAGATGCTGTGGACCGCGGTGGCGTCCGCGGTGCGGTTCAGGCGCCACTGGTCGGGCGCCGCGGGTCCGCCGAAATAATCGGCGCCGGGCGCTACCGAAACTTGTTTCTGGAAGCTCACACTGGCACGCCACCACTTGGTAAAGTCCTCATCCAACTTACCGATCTCCTGCCGGGCCCGTGACTCCGCCGTCGAGCTGGCGGTAATATCGGCGGCGCCGTAGTAGGCAGGCGTCGACGTGGGCGTTGGATAGTAGCTGGCAATGTTAAACCCGATGGTGTTGATGCGGCTGCTTGGGATCGCATTGGAGCCATACTCAGACGTGAACGTCTGGCGCGTGTAGGTACTGCCGTTCTGTACGGTCGTCAAGGGATCGTAGATGACCAGGGGCGCGCCGCCCTTGGCGACGGTTAGGGTAAAGTTACCCTGCCGCTCCGCCTGGGTGGGAACGTAATAGGTGGTTGCGGAAGCCGTCGAATCGTCATACCCCTCCTCACTGAAGAAGAAAAATGTGCGATTCCTTCCATCGTAAAGATGGGGGATGTAGACGGGGCCCCCCAGTCTGCCTGCCCACGTGTTGTCGGGGATGGGACTCAGCTTTATCGCTCCCCCGGGATGGGCATTATTGAAGAAGATGTTTGCATCCATGGCATTCCGGCGAATGGACCCGTACAAGGTTCCGTGGATGTCATTGGTGCCGGATTTTAAAGTTACGTTCCAAACGCCGCCCCCCGTGCGCCCCACTTCGGCGTCATAGGTGTTGGTTTGCACCTTCGCCTCGGCCACGGCTTCCAGGGAAGGGACGATCAGCGGCTCACCGAACCACGCCGTGTCATTGATTCCATCGATCAGAAATTCGTTTTGCCATAGCATTCCGCCGTTGATGGACGTCAATGCCACCGCGCTCTGGGTCTGCATGGCGACGGAGGTGCCATGGCCGGCCGGCACCACATTCTGGGCTATTCTTGAAAAGGTGAACACGTTGCGGCCAAAGTCGGGGAGGGTCTGCAGTTGATTGCTCGTGAGGATTTCGCCCTCGGAAGCATTGGCGGTCTCAATTTGCGGCACCGTGGCTTTGACCTCGACCGTTTGCGTTACCTGGCCAAGCTCCAGTTTCAGGTCGAGAGTCACAAACTCCTGGGTCCCGATCAGGACATCGTGGTGCTCTAATTTCTTGAATCCTGAGACTTCGACCCTCACCATATAAGTGGCAGGGACCACCTGGTTAAAAACATAGAGACCATCGGCGCCGCTAACGGTTTCCCGGGGAATGCCCGTCGCCTGGTCGACCATGGTCACTTTGGCATTCGCGACCGCAGCGCCACTGGTGTCAGTAATGGTGCCGCGAAGGCCCGCGAAGTACGATTGGCCATACAACGGTGTTGGGGAGATGTTGGCAAAGAACAGCGCGGTGGCTGCCAGGATTGAGTATGCAAGCACCGCCCAAATCTGGGAGCGGATTGCGGGCAAAGACACGATTCCACGCGTAGTGGACAGCCTCATATGTTCCTCCTTGTTTTCCCGATTCCCGACGCAGTGTTCAAATAGAATGAGGGGGCGGTTCCCATGCCCGGACGCAAGAAGAAACAGCCAAGCAGTTATTCAATGGGCACCTTAAATTAGGTGCAATCCACGAAAGAAACTCCTTATGATTGAATGGACTACGATTCCGCTTTCCCCTTAGAAAAACCGGGTCTTGAGTCCCCTCGACGAGGTGCAATATCCGTTATTGCTTGTGGCGGGTCAATGCACTTATATATTAATTTTATATTGCCATCTATCTATATGAAAAATCTGGCTTAATTGCGTAGTCCCCCCAGGGTAAATTTGTTCTAAGA
>PLWR01000483.1 GCA_003165615.1 Acidobacteriota bacterium
CCGCCTTCTCCGAAACATCGGTGAATGTTCCGTTGCCGTTGTTATGGTAGAGAATGTTACTTCCGCCCGGCAGGCCGCGCGGGCCGCACATCACCGGAATGCCTTTCCATTGGCAGTAGCCGGTCTGCCCCGGCGCGGGCACTTTCTGAAGGTCCAGTTCGATGTAGTTGCACACGAACAGGTCAAGGAATCCGTCGCGGTCGTAGTCCAGCCAGGTGCAGCCGGAACCCCAGCGAACACGGTCCTCCCATAGCCTCGCCTTTTTGGTCACATCCGTAAACGTGCCATCGCCATTGTTGTGCCACAAGATGTTGTGACCCCAGTAGCAGCAGAACAGGTCATCCCAGCCGTCATTGTCATAGTCTCCCACACAAACGCCCGTGCCCCATCCGGTGCGCCCCAAGCCGGATTTTTCCGTCACATCCGTGAACGTGCCGTCGCGGTTGTTCTTAAAGAGGTGCTGCGTGGGCGTCTTGCCATCGGGATAGGGCTCTTCGCCCGGCAGGCGGTCGCCGTTGGTGAGGTAGATGTCGAGCCAGCCATCCTGGTCGTAGTCGAAAAAGGCCAGCCCGCTGCCCTTGGCTTCAATGATGTATTTCTTGTGCTTAACGCTGCCCCACACGTTGGGGACGTCAAGGCCTGCCTCTTTCGCCACGTCCACAAAAGTGACGGGGGAAGGCGCTTCCGGATGAGTTACGGTAGACGCCTGAAGCGCCGGCATCCCTGTCCATCGCCAAAGCGGCGTGGCGAGAGCTTCAAGAATTCCTGATCCTAAAAGTAATGCCGAAGAACCCAGCCAATTCCGACGCGGTAATTTCATGTCACCCTTGAATTGAAAAGTACCATTATACTGAGTTTCAGTCCTTCCCGTTGGTGTCGCAAACCCCTTTTCAGAGAAGTGCGCAATGAGAGATTGCGCCGTCGGGGAAGAGTTGCTTCGGAATACGCGACGATCCAGGAGATGAGAAATCTTCGGCCTACCTTGCAACGTTGATTCGAAAATAATCCACTTTGCTGAAGTCGCAAACCATACATGTGCTCCGCGTGTTTGGGTTGAGGGCTTAAGGCTACTTGCCTAGCACCGTGTCGATTCCCGCGAGCACCAAATGCAGAGGAGAGGGTGGTAGCTTGCCCACGCGCTCAGTGAGGAGGTCCTTATCAATGCTGACGATCAGGGAAACGTTGGCCACGGAAGCCTTCGGCAGACCGGTAAGACGTGGGGACAGATGGACATTCCCTGGGGCCAGGGCCCATTTGAGATTGCTGGTCAGCGGAACACAGACCACTGTGGCCATGCGGCTCCGATTCAACGCGTCACCCTGCACGACGACTACCGGCCTTCTGTACCCTGGACCGGAGCCCACCGGGGACGGAAGATCCGCCCACCAGACCTCGCCTTGTGAGATTACCACTCGGTTCGCTCCAGGATGCGATGGGCGGCGGAGGAAACAAAGGGATCTAGGGTGTCGCCCACCTCGGCGCAAGCCTGGTTCATCGCCTCGGTGACCTCATCCGGCGCGTGGCGCGCCAAGTACTCCTTGAGTGCCTCGCCATACAGCCGACTGCGCGACTTCTTCGTCCGCCGCGCCAGACGCTCCGCGCCCTGGTAGACTTCATCGGGGATAGATATCGCAGTTTTCATACCATCAGTATAACCACATGCTCGCGGGGGGTGCAAGCAAACGGTTGGGCCGATAGAGAGGTAGCACAGACCTGCGGCCACTTGACGGTTAAGTCGAAACCGTAGATGTGGTCCGCCCTGTCACCTCGAGCGATCACGCCTGGGTCACGTACTCGGAAAGTACCTGGAGCGCCGCCGCAGGCGAGAGACCGCGTTTAGCATATGTCGTTTGCAATACGTGCGTGAATGCCTGGAACCGTGTACTTAGGCACGTCGGCCAAAGCGGCCGCAAACGCTCAGAATGATTTGCTCACGGTTGTTTCGTGGCCACCCATTAGCGCGGATGCGTTGAGGCCTCGGGTCCGATCACGGCGAATACCGCGCCCTGGGGGTCTGCCAGGATGGCCATGCGGCCCACTTTCTCGATGGCCATGGGAGCCAAAGGCGTTTTGCCGCCCAGTTCCTTGGTCTTGGCAGCCGTCTCATCACAATTCGAGACGTAGAAGTACGCCATCCAGTGCGGGGGAGCGTTCGGATCGCGATACTTCGCAGGCGGAACCCCGCCGATGAAATCTTCCCCGTTGGCGATGTGCTCGTAGCCGGTGGGATCATTTTCGCTCGTGGAAATCTTCCATCCGAACAGGCCGGTGTAGAACTCTTTGGCGCGCGCCACGTCATGCGTGATCAGTTCCCCCCAGCAGAGGGTTCCGTGCACGCCGGAGATTCCCGTCCCCATATGGCTCTTGGCCTGCCAGAGGGCAAACACAGCCCCTGTCGGGTCTTGCACCACGGCCATTCGCCCCACATCGTAAACGTCGAAGGGCGGGGCAAGGACTTTGCCTCCAAGCGGCGTGGCGCGGCTGGCGGCGTCGTCCGCGCTGGCAACAGCAATGTAAATCATCCAGTTCGGCGGTATCCCCAGCGACCGCTGCTCCGCACGCATGGTGTACGCAGCAGCGGTGTCCCGCCCTTCGAGTTGAAACATGGTGTAGAAGTCGTTTGGACCCATGGGAAACTCCTGGATGGACCAACCAAATAAAGAACTGTAAAAGCTCTTGGCGGCGTTCTGATCGGTGGTGGCTAGCTCGATCCAGCAAAAAGCCCCGGGCGGATGCTTGTCAATGTGCGGCATGGCGCGCAATTACCTCCTTTAGTTGTGTGGATTACTGAAAGCCCGCTATTATTCTAACCCATTTTTCCAATTTCTTCCTCGCAGCGACCAAAGCTTTGGAGTGCGGTCCCGCAACGCGGGACCGCACTCCAAAGCTTCGCACGCTCGCGCAAGCCGTGCAGGACGGAACCTGCGCTACGTCCTCGCGTAAATGTTTAAGAAAGTCAACGCAAGCGACCACGCCTGCCTTGCTGCGGAGGGATTATAGTTCGACCGCGCGTCGCAAAAGAATCCGTGGTCGGCATAGGAGAACTCGACATTCACGAAAGGTTTACCCGCCGCACGAAGAGATTCGGTCACCGCACGGGTCTGTTCCGGGCCGATGTGTTCGTCTAATCCACCCCAAAACAGGAGCTGGGGAGCGTGCAGATCGCCCGCACGGCTGAGCAGGCCAGGGCCGAAGGGGTTGGGGGCGATTCCACCGCCATAAAACGAAATGGCCGCACTCACGGGAAGAATTGCATTGGTGAGAAACGTCACGCGCCCTCCCATACAAAAACCAATGCACGCGATCTGCTGCCCTTGGGTCCCAAGGTCAGCGCGCAGCCATTCATAGGCGGAGCGGACGTCGGCTTCCAGGTTTTGCTCCGTTAAAGCCCTCACATGAGGCATGGCCTCCTGGAAATTGTTGTACGCGCCCTCGAAGCCCGCGGCGGTACGGTGAAATAATTCAGGGGCGACGGCAACGTAGCCTTCGCGCGTCAAGCGCTCGGTCACATCGCGGATGTGCCCATTGACCCCGAAGGCTTCTTGAAAAACCAGCAGTCCGGGGTGCGTGGCCGTGTCTTGAGGGCGGGCCACGTAAGCGCGCATGGTGGTCCCATCCGCAACGTTCAAAGTGATCCACTCGGTCTTGATTTCGGCCATTGAATTCTCCTCTCTGCTGCGAGGTTGTGAGGGCTGTCCGTGGTCAGTCGTCAGTTGTCAGTGATCAGTTGACGCGCCTGTTGATTTGTCGCGCTCGAGAGAAACCGCCTGTCCGGTCATTTCCTCGGGCGGATCACCTCCCGCCATCGACTGGGCCAGGATAAGCTGGCGCGCTTCGCCACGCAGACCCGGCCATCTCAGTGCGAAAACCGCGCCTCCGGCCAAACTGATGATCCCTCCCAGCCGGACGGTAAGCGGCGCTCCTACATGTTGCGCAATCGCTCCTGAAAGCAACGCTCCAAATGGCGCCATGCCCATAAACATCATGGAATAGACGGCCATGACACGGCCACGCAATTCATCGGGGACCATGGTTTGAATGAGAGTGTTGGAAGAAGCCATTTGCAAAATCAGCGCGAATCCGGCCGGCAAGATCAAGAGCACGGAGAGCCAGAACCAGTGCGACATGGAAAAGAGGATCAGGGAGGCGCCGAATCCCATGGCGGCGAACATCACCCATCTTCCGAGTCCGCGCACGCCGTGGCGCGCCGCGAGCGCCATAGTTCCCATAAGCGCCCCTACTCCCGCAGCACCCATGAGCAAACCCAGCCCGCGCGCTCCGCTATGCAAGACTTTGGCAGCAAAAATCGGCATCAACACCACGTAAGGCATCCCTGTCAAGCTGACAAGGCCCAGCAGAAGCAGCAGGGCGAGGATCGGCCCCGTGCGTGCGACCCAGTGAAATCCTTCCACAAGGCTTTGCAAACCGGACTGCCGGCTACCCCGTGGACGCGGCGTCACGGTCATCAACAAAAGCCCCACAATCACGGCGATGTAACTCACCGCATTGGCAAAGAAGCACCAGCCTTCGCCGATTGCGGCCACCGTTATGCCGGCCACGGCAGGGCCCAGGATGCGCGCGCCGTTCACCATGGCGGAGTTGAGCGCGATGGCGTTAATCAAATCCTGCTGGCCCACCATCTCGACCACAAATGCCTGCCGCGCGGGAATGTCGAAAGCGTTCACCAGACCCAGGCACGAGGCCACCACCATGATCTCCCACACCTTGATGTGGCCCAGTAGAGTCAGCGCGGAGAGGACAAACGCCAACAACATGGCAGAGGTCTGCGTGGCGATGATAATGCGATAGCGGCTCCTTCGGTCCGCCACCATCCCACCAACCGACGCCAGCAGGAAAACCGGGACTTGCCCGGCAAAGCCCACCAAGCCAAGAAGCAGCGACGAGCCCGTAAGCCGGTATACCAGCCAGGACTGCGCCACGGACTGCATCCAGGTGCCGACCAGGGAGATGAGCTGGCCGCTGAAGAATAGCCGGTAATTCCTGGACCGGAGCGCCCGGAACATCGCCGGAACGCGGCTCGGCAACCCACCCGGCGCTGCCTCATTAATTTTTTGCGGCAGGGGGTTCGCGGACCGTCCCCGCGCCGGTTCAGTTGCCATGGTCATGATACCGGGCAGCCCTTCGTGAGCAATAAAGCCCTCGTCACCGCCCCTATAGGAAAAGTCGGTGCCGGCCGCCACCTCATCATGATACCGAAGCCCGTAGATATTCACCAAAGAGAATCGCCCTGCCCATAGCCGGCGTCGCGCAGGCCACGGAGGACAAGGGCAAACTAGTGTGCTGTAACATCCAGTTCTTGAAAATCGTCACGGGGCACTGCCTGACTGTAGGGGTACGGCTTGCCGTACCCTCTTGGTCCGGTCGCGCGACAAAAATGAAGAGGGTGCGGCAAGCCGTACCCCTACAACCAGGAAGTCGCGGAAATCCGCTCCCCGCGCGTAGTTGAAACGCTGAAGTCCTGAGGTATCGGACGGCAGGTTATGGAAGAACTCCTTAACGAGGCCGAAGCCTTTGGCCTGAAGGCCGTTCTTCCGCATTAAGCCTTGGAACCGACCGTAAACAACTGCAAGGCCTGGTCAATCCCTTTCACGGCAACGGGGGGAAGCGCCCGTCCCCCGTCTACTCCCGATTCGCTATATGTACGTTGGGAAATCAGGACGCGCGTGCCGAGAGATTTATTGAGTTGCTCAATGCGCGAAGAGCGATTCACCGGGTCCCCGATCACGGTGTACTCCAGCCGGTCGGCAGAGCCGACGTTGCCGGCGATGACCTCACCGCTGTCGATGCCGATCCCGACATCCATGGGCAGCTCGCCGCAGTCGGTCAGTTCGTGGTTGAGGACGGCCAGTTCGCGTTCCATCTGAAGCGCTGCTTCCACCGCGCGCCGCGCGTGGTCGAGGTGATGGACGGGCGCGCCGAAAACCGCCAGAAATCCGTCACCGAGAAATTTGTTTATCGTGCCACCCTGGCCGCGAATGGCCGCCGTCATGCGCCCAAAGAACCGATTGAGCCGGCTCACCACCTCGCGGGGGCTGCGTGTGGCGCTGAAGCGGGTGAAATCGCGGATATCGCAAAAGAGAATGGACACCTGGAGCGCTTCGCCTTGCAAGGCCACACGCCCTTCCAGAATTGCGCGCGAAACCTCCGGGCTGAGATAAACTCCGAACAAATCGCGAATGCGCTGGCNNACCTTTTGCAGACCCGACAAAAGCACGCGCGTTTGCTGGTTTACGTCCGAGGCAAAAATGATCAGCAGGATCAGGTTGAGAATGTTACCGTAATTGTGTATCACACCCCGCGTACGATTCCAAGGAGGAGCGCCTTGGTCGAAAGGGTCATTCTGCTGGGCCTGAGGTTTGCAGGATTCCGCACTGCCTTTGCGCCGCTAGCATCGGCGAAGATAAGCTGATGAAGCCTCCCGCGGGGCGCTGCCCAAAATCTTCAATTGCTCAACCCATACCTTCTCATAAAGTAATTCCTTTTCGGAACAACTTTGGAATAGAATTCCTGCCTGCATTTGTGAGCTGGTAGCAGGAGGCACGTCCCAGGAATCACCGCGATTAAATCGGAGGAACATTATGTGTCGGATGACTTTCAAGGCGAAAGTAACCACGCTGCTTTGTTGCTGCGCCACGATGCTTGGCGCGTTCGGTCTGCGGGCGGAGGTAAAACTGCCCAGTCTGCTTTCTGACGGCCTGGTGCTTCAGCAAGGCATGAAAGTGAACATTTGGGGAACTGCCGACCCGGGTGAACGGGTTACTGTCACTTTAGGGGATCACCAAGCGAGCGGCGTCGCCGAGAGCGGGGGCCAGTGGAAGATAAAATTGGGGCCGCTCAACGCCGGCGGGCCGTTCACGATGACCATTGCGGGCAAGAACACAATTACGCTGCACGACGTGCTCGTGGGCGAAGTCTGGGTCTGCTCCGNNCTCCGGGCAGTCCAATATGCAAATGTCCGTAAACGCCGTAATGAACTCTCAGGATGAAATCGCCCGTGCTTACTATCCCATGATTCACTTATTCTCCGTCGAGAGGACCGTGGCCAATAAGCCTCAAGGTGATGTAAAAGGCTATTGGGTTGCTACGCGCCCACAGACCATCGGCGAGTTTTCGGCGGTGGCCTATTTCTTCGGGCGGGAAT
>PLWR01000520.1 GCA_003165615.1 Acidobacteriota bacterium
ATGCCCAGCACGGCGGCCACGATGCCGAGGCCGGGGAGTGAGTCCGCCACGGCACTGAGTGCCGATACAGGCTCAGTGGAGTCATGGTGATGGACATCCATATCCAGCTCCACCATCTGGTCGAGCTCAAAAGCCTCCACGGCGTTGCTCGCCACCAGGCGCATGGTGTCACAAACAAAGTACAAGATGTGATGGTCCTTAAGAAATTCCGGGTACTTGGAAAAGACCGTGCTCTTCTCCGGGTCATCCGTGTCGCTTTCGAGAGCCACCAGCCCATCCCGGCGCGCGCGCCCAAAGAGCTCGTACATCATCTTCAGCGAATCAAGGTACCAGGCTTTGGTGAATTTGGAGCCTTTCAATACGGCCGGCAGACTGCTCGCGATGCTTTTGAGGATGTGGAGGGGGTTGGCAACCAGGAGTGTCCCCAAACCTGCCCCAGCGATCGTAATGAATTCGGCCGGTTGCATGAGCACCTTGATGTTTCCGTGCTCCATCAAGAAGCCGCCGAGGACGCACCCGAACACCACCACGATTCCAATGATCGCAAACACCTAAGTTATCTCTCCTTGCCTATGGCGTTTCCGGTACACAAAGTGCGATAGCAGAATTTCCTCCCTTGGCAGCGGCCTGCTTCAACGCGTCTCCTATACGTCCCAAAAGAGGCTCGATGGGTTCGCGGGGATCCAAGACCGTTCCGCCCACCGACACAGTGACCGATAATTGATCTCCCCACCAGACGATCTCGGAGGATTGGGCGAGCCGCTTCAGGCGCTCAGCAGTGGCCAATAGGTCACCCTCACTGCAATTCGCCACGATGGCCAGAAACTGGTCTTCCGCCCAACAGCCGATAAAGTCCAGGGGGTCGAGGCCGTTGCGCAGGGTGTGCGCGACGACATTCAAGATGGCCTCCTCCGCGTCCAGGCCATGGGTTGCCGTCAGCGTATCCAATTGGTCCAACTGTATGCAGAGCAGACCAAAGGGAATGATGTGCTCAGAAGCGAACTTGAGGCGATCCATCAGGTATGTTTGCGTAAAAGCATAGTCAGGGAGTTGCGTGACCGCGTCCAATCCGTGGCCCACGGCCAAGTCTGAGTCCGGGCGGCGCCGGGTTGACATCCATGCCCTCTCCACAAAACTCTCCACGGCACCGATCACATGGCCATGAGCGTCTCGGATCGGCACCGCCCGCAAGTGGACGGGCAGGGCGTACCCGGACTTATGATGGAGGTAAACACGCGAGTTACGCGGCCGCCCATCGCGCATCGCTGCCACCAGCGGGCAGAAGTTCTCGCAGATTGCCGTCTTCTTCTCATGAAACTTGATCAAGAGGATCTCGCCGCAAAAGCGCCCCACCACATCCTGACGCAAGTAGCCGGTAATTCTTTCTGCGCCGCTATTCCAAAAACTAATTTTTCGATCCTGGTCCACCACGCATACGCCGGAATACAAGCTTTCCAGAGCAGCGCGAAAGATTTCCGCGTTTTGAAGGTCCAGCATCAACAAACCTCTTAGGTTCTTTATCGGCGGAAAGCAATTCTGGCTTGAGGGAGTTTGCGCCGCATCTCAAGCTCCAGGGTCAGGGCTTGGGAGGAACCACCGATTGGACAAGGTTGTGATACAGTAGGCCATCATGAACACGAAAAATGTCCTTTCACGTCGTACTTTTCTCGGTGTCATGGCAGCGGCGCCGCTGGCCGTTACCGTGGCACATTCAAAACATATTCCGGTGGGGTTGGAACTCTACTCGGTTCGCAACGAATTGGCGAAGAACCTGAAGGCAACCGTTCGAGGCGTGGCAAAGATGGGATACGAGTGCGTGGAGTACTTCCGACCTTACTATGACTGGACCCCCGAATACGCCCGGCAGGTTCGCGCCGAAATGGATGACCTCGGCATCCGCTGCCACTCCACTCACAACGATTTGGATTCATTCACTCCCAAGGGGATTGGCAAGGCGATCGAATTAAACAAGATCCTCGGAGCTCGCTATGTTGTACTGGCCTCTCCTGGCGATCCGAAAACCCTGGATGACTGGAAGCAGGTGGCGGGAAACCTGAACGAGGCCAACAATACCTTGCAGCGGCAAGGGCTGCACGCGGGTTATCACAACCACAACCTGGAATGGACACCCGTGGATGCACAGAAGCCCATGGAGTTGTTATCCACCACACTGGACAAGAGCATCATGCTGCAACTCGACGTGGGAACTTGTTTGGCTGCCGGGAGTGATCCGGTCGACTGGATCAATCGCAACCCCGGCCGCATCCGCTCGATGCATTTAAAGGATTGGTCACCCCAGAAGGAATACAAGGTGCTATTTGGCGAAGGGATTGCCCCCTGGAAGAAGATTTTCGCGGCCGCCGAAAATACGGGGGGAATCGAGTACTACCTGATTGAGCAGGAAATTAGCGATTACTCGGAAATGGAGGCCGCGGAGCGGTGCCTCGAGGCGTTCCGGAAGTTGCACAGCGGAGATTAATTGACGATTGACGATTGACGATTGACGATTTGGAATTGCCGATTGTCGATTGCCGATTGCAAATCGCAACGTACGCATGCGCCGTCATTCTGAGCCCGCCTTTTGGGCGAAGAACCCCCGTGGTTCACTTCGATCATGAGCTCCCCGCGAACCGCCGAGGTTCTTCGCCCCAAAAGGCGGGCTCCAGGATGACAGTATTGGACAATCGTCCTCTTCGTCGAGATTGTGCCCATCATGGGCAACCCCAAGGCTGTCAATGCTCAGGATGACAACGCATTGCAATCGAAAATCATCAATCGACAATCGGCAATTCCAAGCCCAGCCCCTACGTGACGCGTAGGGTTGCGGCGGGTGAAAAATTGTGGGGAATCGGCCTTGGTTTGCGCTAAAATGTGCCGCGCCCGGCATCCCCGTTGATTTGGAGGAAAACTTGAAATCCCACGCCAGTTCGCAGTTCGTACCAACAACACGCGTCATCTTCATTCAAATGCTTCTGATTTCTTGCGTCCTGCTCCTCGGCGCACTTCCCGCCGCGGCGCAAACGGACGTCACCGGCGTCTGGGTCGCGGACGTTTCCACGGGCGACGGCAATCTTGTCAAGACGTTCCTAGACCTCCAGCAATCCGGTGAAAAGATTACCGGGGCAGTGTGGTACGACCTTGGCAAGCGGCCCATCCAAACAGGAACCTTTGCCGACGGCAAATTGCATCTCGTCTTCATTTTATGGGTTGCTGACCCGCCGGTCCTGGGCTCTTGCGACGCCACGGTGCAGGGCGATAAGCTCCGGCTGACGGTGCACCTGCCGGACGACGTCATCGGCAGAGGGGTTGCGGAGCGAACCACGCCGCAGGCGCTGGATTTGCCGGCCCGTTTGCCTCTTCCTGAATTGCATGACGTCCCCGATAACGGCCTGGCACGCACGCCTCCCATGGGCTGGAGCAGTTGGAA
>PLWR01000717.1 GCA_003165615.1 Acidobacteriota bacterium
GGAATAAACCAATCCCAGGCGATGGACCAAGTCGGAATTACCCGGATCCAGATCCAGTGCCTTCTGAATCGTGGTGCTGGAAATGGAGTCAATCACGTAGGTTACCCGCGCCACACGGATCGCCTCCCAGGCCAACCCCACACTGGCGGCAACGATAAGAATCAGAAAAAGAATGGCTCGCCACCCAGGGCGTAGGGACCATGCCCAATGGTAATTTGAATTTTGCCGGACCGGCGCCCTCTCACCAGAAAGGTCAGGGTTGGGATGTTGATTCATTTCGTGAATGATCCTGGAAGCGACACTTGGCGAATGATTCGGAGACCGTTCCGACCCCACGGGGAGGAAATCCACGGTCATTCGTCAGAATACTTTAAATGCTCAGACCCGGTGGGATGAACCCTTCCTGGCCCGGCCCCCACCTGGCGAATGCGAGGGGTTCGACACTGTGGCCTCATCATAATAGGCCTGCTGGTAAGGACCATAATAAGACCCGTAGTAAGTATCAAAACGCATATCAACCTTATTGAGTACCATTCCCAGGACACGCGAGCCGGCGTTTTCAAGGATTCGATGTGCCCGGGTGAGTGCCCCGCGCGCCGTCGTCCCACTGGCCACCACCAGTATAACTCCGTCCACCATGGCGGAAAGGATCACGGCGTCGGTAACCAGAAGCAGCGGGGGCGAGTCAATGACCACTTGGGTAAACCGCTTCAGCAAATCCTTCAGCGTCGCCTCCATCATATGCGAAGAGAGCAGTTCCGCGGGATCGGGAGGCCGTGGACCGGCCGGCAAGACCCAGAGATTGGGGACGCGGTCATATTGGATCAAAACCTCATCCAGAGAATGCGCGCCGGTCAGGAAACTGCTCAGGCCCTTCTCATTGGCAACTCCCATCGTCTTGGCGACGGAAGGGCGGCGCATGTCAGCATCAATGATCAAAACCGGACCTTGCCTCTGGGCGAACGACATGGCCAGGTTGGTGGCGGTGGAAGTCTTTCCTTCGCCCATCTGCGCGCTGGTGACCAGCAAGGTTTGGGGCGGACGCGGAGCGGTGGAGAGTAAAACCGAAGTCCGCAGGCTGCGGAAGGACTCCGCCATGGGCGAGGATGGCCGCTTGAGAACCGCCAAGCCCACACCGTTCGGTCCGGCAGCAGCGGAAGTGGTGCCCGCCGTCAGTTGCTTCCGCCTGTACCCGTCCGTTTCGGCAGGTATAACGGCCAAAGCCGGGGCGTTGATGAGCCGTTCCGCCTCTTCCGTAGTTCGAACCGAGCTGTCGAGAGCTTCCTGCACGAAGGCCAGCGTAATACCCAGAATCAGACCCACTATCAGGCCTGCGGCCAAATTGCGCGGCCGGTTGGGCCGGATCGGCGTGGACGGTTGAGACGCTGGATCAATAACATGAACGTTGGTGACTTGCAAGCTGGCGGAGAGAGTGGCATCTCGCAAGCGCCCCAGAAGGCTCGCATAGAGCTGCTGGTTGATGTCAAAATCCCGCTTCAAGATATTGTATTCAATCATGCGCTCACTGAGCGCTCCCACATTTCCCTTTTCTTTGGCCAGGGCATCCCCGAGCATCTTTTCCCGGCTGAGCGCGGCCAAATAATCATTGTGAACCTTCTCAATNNCCAACCTGCCCTTCATTGGCCTTGGCAAGCTCGTAAACAGATTGCTTCTGGACCCGGTCACCCTCGGCGATGGTGAAGTCCCTGTTGAGTTGCTCAAGCCTCTCGTCGTTGATATTCCCCTTATCCCCAACGTTCACAATCAGGTTTTGACGCTCATAGTCGATCAAAGCCTGCTGAGATTTCTCCACCTTCGACTTTAAATCCTGCAACTGATTCTGCATTTCGCCCGAAGCCCGTTTGGTAAAATCGTTCTGCTGCTGGAAACTGGATTCGATGTAGTTGTCGATTAATCGATTGACCGCATTCGCCGCCAACTCGGGATTCTCGCTTTCGTAGCTTACCTGGAGAATGTGGCTGTCCTTCACAGTTTCAACGGTAAGGGCACCCTTAAATCCCCCAATGAGATCCGTCCTGCGGGCTCGGGCGATTTGCGCTGGCGATTGCCCCGAATTACCAGGCGAATCAGGGGACGCCTCGCGGTCCAGTCCAAGTTGCTGCAAGGTTGTCCAAGCCAGACTGTCGCTTTGCAGGACCTGTATCTGGGTGGCCAGGAACGCTTCATTTTCCCCGGGAGCTTGGCGATAAACCTCGCTGAGGGTTTGAAGTTGGGGGGAGGTGGACTCCACATCGACGGATGCCATCGCCCTATAGACGGGCTGCAACCTGAAGGTGTAAATCCCAGTCAGCACTGCCACCACCGCGGTAACGGAAATGATGGTGGTAAGGCGCTTCATGATGATGTGCCAGAAGGAAGTAAAGGTGAACTGGGACTCACTCCCTTGCGCCTCTAAATCCAGCATCGTGGGCGTGAAGCTACTAATCCGTTGTGGCAATTGACGTTCAATGGGCGATAAAGAATCGTTGTCAGGCACCTTCTAACTCCCTCAAGAAAAAATCTAAACCCGCAATGGCCTCGGCAACTCTGGTCCTCAGCGGTAAATCATCAATGACGAGCTGCCGTAGGTCGCCACCTGAACAGCCGCACTAGCAGTAGTGCGCAAAGCCTTGGTCATGGCGCTTTCAGGTACAAAAAGAATATCGTCGGGCATCAGTCTAACGTCTGCTATCTGCCCCTTCAAAATAGCCTTGTAATTCACGGGGATTTCCACCCGCTTATCAGGCGGCCCCGACAGATCCCGGCGCATGATCATGATTTTGTTTCTTTTGGCAAGGCTGGTCACGTCCCCCGCCAAGGCCAAGGCTTTGATCGCCGTAATCTGCTGACGGGATTGGTTCAGCACGTATCCCCCCGGGCGGGCCACGGCTCCCAAAAGATATACGAGCTCGGCTCGCTGGACCGTGACTCGATCACCGGGATAAAGGTAGATATTGGTATCGTCGTCGCCCGTCTCCACCAGCTTTCGAATATTCAAAGTGAACGACCCTCCTTTAGCGGAAGGATTCACCGCACCGGATCGGGCGCTTTCTGCCACGTCGGCGCGCGCGCCCATATCTCCACGCGAGATGATCGCATCATCGCCGGCGCTATTGTTCAGTCCCCCCACCTTTACGAGAACCTCGATGAGCCGTGTAGGACCAAGAAGCGGGAACGACTGAGGATTTCTCACTTCCCCGGAAACCAGTACCGTATGCAGCCTTGTTTCCTTAAGTGAAACTGACACTTGCGCGTTATTGAGCATGCCCGCATCGTGAAATTTGGTGGCAATCAGGTGGGAGAGTTGATCCAGCGTCACGCCGGCGGCGGGGATCGGCTCCGGCAACAGGGGCAGGGTCAGAAACCCATTCGAGCTAACCCGATAAGTGCGACTGACCTCCGGCACGTCCATGATCAGGACGTCCAACAGGTCTTCCGGGCTCACGGTATAATCGGTGGCGGGAATCTTCTGTGCCTCGGAGGGCGCCACAGGCGTGCTTTCCGGCTTCGAGGGTTCCGCGGATGGGGCGGCAGGAGTTGTCTTCGCTGGTTGCTGGGCCTCCGCCATGGCCAAACCCGCCAGAAGAAAAGCTGCGAGTCCCAACAAACACGCTTTCGCAAATTTCCGCGGCACCCAAACCGTTACCCGTTCACTGACCATAGGCCCCACCTCACTCCTTAAACCCTAGGATGCCCATTATAAACCTGCCGTTCTCCCCCCGTACGGTAGTTCGGTACATGTCAATTATCGGCAGATTGTTGGCGATTCCCGAGGGTGCGCAACTGCAACTCCCCTGGAGTGCTCTGTAGCGAATTGAGAGGCATCTCCGGCTGGCGACTCATCCGCTGGGCATCTGCGGTCTCGCCGGGTTGAACTGATTCTTCACCGCCTCCGGGGCAGTTGCCCTTCAGCGGAGAAGTCGGGAAAGGGTTTTCAAAGCTTCGCGCACAAGCCTCGAATTGCGCAACCAGGCACGACGACTGAGATCGCCTCCCGTCTCGCCGTGCATTTCCTGAAACCCTCGGAAAGAACCGTCCCTAAAACCCGGCAAGGAAAAAAGATTGCCGCCTGTGCCATCTTTTTCAGAGATGTTCTTCGGGGCCTCTTGGAATTAAGATGACACCCTGTACGTTCGCGGGCACGGTACTCGCAAGCCTACAACACCTAATCGAACGCCATGGCACTGGATCGGCGTAGCTATCAGGTTCCGGTAAGTTGCGCAAACAAAATTCGTCGGGAGTTAGTATAAGACTACGTTGGCGTATTGTCAATAGAAGGAGAGGGTTGAGGAATTCAATTCACCCCATCGATTGGACGGTAGTGCCCTAATCTTCGGCATAGCGCCGGGCTTTAGCCCGGCATGTGCCGCCCTAAAGGGCGGCGCTGCATTCAAACCAGGACACCACCGATTGGACACGCCGCTTGACACCACCCTTCCAACCCCATTAGCATGGCAGCACCTATCATGAGCGACCCCGCAAATCAGCAAGCCACGAATTTCGATGATGCCACGATCACGGTCCTGGGCTTGGGCCATATTGGGCTGCCCACCGCGCTGGGCTTGGCGGAATTGGGACGGCGCGTTATCGGCGCGGACCACGATGCCAGCAAGGTTGGTCGCATCCGGTCGGGTGATCCGATTTTCTTCGAACCCGGCCTTGCCGACCTGTTGGCGAAACACCTCCAAAGCGGCCGGTTTCGGCCCGTCGATGATGTGGAAGCGGCGGTGCGTGACGGTTCCATCATCTTCATCTGTGTCGGAACCCCCCAGAAAGCCAGCGGCCAAGCCGACCTCGGGCAAGTGGAAGCCGTGGCGCGGGTGGTGGCCCGCAACCTGAACGGCTACAAGCTTATCGTCGAGAAAAGCACCGTCCCGGCCATAACCGCACAGTGGCTGAAGCGCACGATTGTACGCTACAGCTCCGTGAAGAACCCCGGGGCGGCAGTTGAGCCCACGGCGATGCTTTCTTCCCTCGCATCCGGGGATTTCGACATCGCCTCCAATCCCGAATTCCTGCGCGAAGGCAAGGCTCTGGAGGATTTCTTCCATCCCGACCGAATCGTGTGCGGGGTGGATTCCGGGCGGGCGCGCGATATCCTGACCAACCTTTATAACCCCTTAAGAAGGCCCCTAGTGGTTACCGACACAAGTACCGCCGAACTCATCAAGCACGCCGCTAACGCCTTTCTTTCCACAAAGATATCGTTCATCAACATGGTTTCGGACTTGTGCGACAAGGTAGGGGCGGACGTCACCGCGGTGACGCGCGGCATCGGTCTTGATTCGCGCATTGGCACCCAGTTTCTTGACGCCGGAATCGGCTACGGAGGCTACTGCTTCCCCAAGGACCTGCGCGCCTTCATCCATCTGGCGGAAGAGCATGGGGTTGATTTCTCCCTCCTTCAGGAAGTGGAGCGCGTCAACCAGCGCCGGGTGGAAGTCTTCCTCCACAAGGTCCACCAGGCTCTGTGGACCCTGCGCGGCAAAACCCTCGGCATTCTGGGATTGGCCTTCAAGGCGGGTACCGACGACATCCGGGAGGCGGTTAGCCTCAAGATCATCCAAGCCTTGCTTGACGAAGGAAGCGTCCTCCGCCTATACGATCCGCAAGCCATGCCCAACACCCAGGCGGTATTTCCCGCTTCGACGGAAGGCATCACCTACTGTTCATCCGCCCTGGAAGCGGCGCGCGGAGCGCAAGCCCTCCTGCTCCTTACCGAGTGGGAGGAATTCCGCCAGATCAACCTCCAGCAGGTGCGAGAGGTCATGGAAGTGCCCATTCTGGTGGACGGTAGAAACCTTTACGATCCTGACACCGTGCGCAAGGCGGGCTTCGAATATGTATCCATGGGGCGCGATGGGGCGCGAACCGCTGCCTCTCGCGCACATCCGGATAAACTTTCTGCCTAGGGCGGTCCATACAGGATGGGCAGGCATTGGGGCCCTTGATGTCGAATTCCTCCGCAGGCGAGAACCTCCGTCCCCTGACCCTGGTCACCGGCGGAGCGGGTTTCCTAGGTTCCCACCTTTGCGACCGCCTCTTGGCCGAAGGCCATGAGGTCATCTGCCTCGACAACCTCATTACCGGTCGCCGGGAGAATGTCCAACACCTTCTCGCCCATCCGCATTTCCGCTTTGTACTTCACGACGTGACCCTTCCCATCGACTTCCCTGCCCTGCTTGCCCAATCCCCTCACCAACCTCCTTCCCCTCCCCGCACGTTAAGCTACATATTGCACTTTGCGTCACCAGCCAGTCCAAGGGACTACGCTCGGCATCCGATTCACACCCTGAAGGTCGGAGCCCTGGGAACTTACCATGCCCTGGGGTTGGCAAAGGCCCACGGAAGCGTCTTCCTGCTGGCCTCGACCTCGGAAGTCTACGGCGACCCGGAGGTCAGCCCCCAGCCCGAGAAGTATTGGGGACACGTCAACCCCATCGGTCCGCGCAGCGTGTATGACGAGGCCAAGCGCTTTGCGGAGGCCATCAGTATGGCCTATCACCGTGAGCACGGCGTCAAGGTGCGCATCGTCCGGATCTTCAACACCTACGGCCCGCGCATGCGCCTGGAGGATGGGCGCGCCCTGCCCAATTTCATGGTCCAGGCGCTCGAGGGCAAGCCCCTGACCGTGTATGGAAAGGGAAGCCAGACCCGCAGCTTGTGTTACGTCAGCGACCTTGTGGAGGGACTTTACCGCCTGCTGATGTCGAACCAAACCGGACCGATCAACCTGGGAAACCCGGAAGAGGTTTCCATCCTGCAACTCGCGCATGCGATCATCCGCGCCACGCAAAGCAAGAGTTCCATCGTCTTTGAACCCCTTCCCGAGGATGACCCGCAGCGCCGCCAACCGGATATCACAGCCGCCCGGGAAAAACTGGGGTGGGAGCCCCACGTCAGTTTGGAGGATGGCTTGGCCAAGACCCTGCCCTATTTCCAGTCCTCGCTACAGAACCCCTCACAGCCCACAGAGCCCCGCCGCGCGGATTAGCCGGATTTCTCACCACGTGCCTGGAAGGGGGGAGCCACGATTTCCGCGGTTCCCCAATGCTTCCCCGGGTGGTCCGAAGTAGCGGTAATGCCCGGTGATTTTCCAGTTGAACAAAACATCTTCCATTCGGGGACCTTGGCCGATGTTGTGGACCATCATGTAGCGTCCGCTGGCCGCCGATTTCTGGTCCACCACAATCCCGATGTGCGGCACATTCCCTCCCAGGTCCCACGTGACTAAATCGCCCGGAGCGTAATCTTCCCCCCGGCCCGTAATCTTCAGCATTTCTCCATGGCGCGAGAAAAACACCATCAGGTTGGGCACGCGCCGGTGATCGATGTTCGCATCCGGACGTCCAAGTCGCCACGTTCGCAGATTTGGGTAAGCGGAAAAATTGCGCATCATATCTTCGTGGACTTCCTTTTGTAGATCCACTCCGACGGCGCGGTAGGCGCGAATCACCTCGTCCGTACAGACCCCCGTGCCGGCAGGAACGTCTCCACCCGGATACGGAATCCTGACGTAGGCCGGATCGTACCGCACGGAGTGATGCGTCCGTTCGATCGCTGCCGCCACCAGCCGTTTCAGGAATTCTTGGCGGACAATCGAAGGAACTGTCCTGACCTGGTCGGCGGCGAGAACTGCTGCGAGCATATTGGCCAGGGCAACCGCCGCGACAAACCTTGGCCGATCGATGGGCATGAGCGGCAAGTTAGCATGTTTCGTAGGGTCTGAGAAGATCTCTAACAGACTCTTGCGGGGTCAGGGGTTAGGGGTTAGGGATTCGGGGCGGTTTTTCCGACATGCCACCTGCGACCTGCCACTTACAAGTTGGGGGACTCGGAGTTCGGGCCGAGTCGTCGCGCCACTCTTCTCGCCCGAATCAGGGTTTGGGTGCGGGAACTGTCGGTGCGCCGGTAATCTTTGAATCCACGCGGAATTTGCGGTAGTCACTGAATGTGGAAACGACATTAAACAATCTGTGGATGAAGAGCACGCGGGCGTTCAGATGAATTTCAACATAGGACCCCTCACTCAGGGGTTTGCCATTTTTGCTCACCAAACGCTCAATGAGCCAGGGGCCAATAAAGTGTTCCTCGTATTCCTTAGTCTCCGTAGATTTCACCTTGCCTTGAGAGTCAAACTCCTGATCTTTGCGGCGCGCGATGTAGTCCTTTCGGGCGGCTTCAATTTGTTTCTGGTTTTCCCCTATGGTCTTCATGAGCGCGGCGGGATCGGGCGGAACGGGGGATTCAATCGCAGGCCCCGGGTTTGATGACTGGCTCTCCGCGCAAAACCCTGATGCTCCTGCGAGCACCAGGAGCAAGGTAAATGGAGGAACGAGGATGCGCTTGGGGCGGGACTGCAACACTCTGCAGTTCAATCGAAAATCGTAAATCGTAAATCGAAAATGTTATTTGGCTCCTCGGCCAGGACTCGAACCTGGAACCCTTCGGTTAACAGAATAACTCAGCAGGGGTATCTCATTGATTTTGCGGCACGGTTGGCAACCGAAAAGCACGCAAAAGCACGTTTGGAACGGTTAAGTTGTACCGGTCTTGTACTCGTTTTGTTATCTGCTAGTATAGTGTCTCATAAATAGCTTTACAG
>PLWR01000106.1 GCA_003165615.1 Acidobacteriota bacterium
TGGGAAACGTGTTGGTGGAGAAGCGTTGGTGGACCAGACAAAGACCACTCCGCACTTCGGAATTCGAAAGCTCCAGATAAAAATTGGCAATCTGGGGCGCGAGCAGAAGACCCTTGTAAACGATCGTCCGGACGGATAGGGAGGGAATGTAGAAGAAGCTCTTCTCCCGCAAATCCGTGGCGCTTACTTCCTTCTCGGCGCGCTTGCGGATAACGTAGAGCTTACGTTCCAGCGCATTTTCGTCCATGCCGTAAGCGCGCTTGACGAAAACCTGCTCGATGTAGGGTTGCGTGCTGCGGGCCAGGCGTCCAATGGTGTTGGCATTCACCGGCGTGTCGCGCCAACCCAGTACGGCCAGGCCTTCGTCGCGCACAATCTCTTCCACGATGGCCTCGCAGGCCATACGCTCGTGAGGTTCCACGGGAAGAAAAACCATGCCCACACCGTATTCGCCGGGCGAGGGCAGCGGGAAGCCGAGGCGGGAACATTCCCCCTCAAAGAAGGCGTGGGGAATCTGGATCAACACGCCGGCGCCGTCGCCGGTTTGGGGGTCGCACCCGCAGGCCCCACGGTGCGCCAGGTTGATCAGAATCTCGATCCCCTTCATGACGATGTCATGCGATTTTTCGCCGGAGATGTTGGCCACAAAGCCAATCCCACAAGCGTCATGCTCGTTGCGAGGATCATAAAGACCCTGCGCCTTCGGCAAACCCCTCACCGTAAATTCGTCGCTCATGATAAATTCCTAAAACAGTTGTCGGTTGTCGGTTGTCGGTTGTCGTCAGTTGTCGGTTGTCAGTAAAAGCGTCGCGTGTGCGGTTTTTGCTGATGACTGAAAACTAATGACTGATGACCTTCCACGCCCTACTATCAATCTTATCCTAATCGCGCCGTGGCGGCTCAACTAATCCATGGAGACACGATGGCACGGTTGCTCCGCGCGTAGAGCCTCAGAACAAGATGACCTGCGTTTGACTGTCGCCTTTTGAAAGGCCGCCGCGCCGACGCTGCCCAATTGCAATTCGGTGGAGGGGAAGAGCTATCCCCGGGTGCCCGCCTCGATGACTTCTTAATGCTCCCCACGTGAGCGCCTTCTGCAGCTAACGGGCAATGGAATCAAAGATATCCACCCATCCCTTGCACCCCAAGAGACAGGTTCCCATAATTGAGCACCCTCGATTATCCTCGACCCTGTGCGTACCTGTTAAATGAATTTTTTTTATAGCCGGGATAAGTTTTACAACTATGCCGGATCTCCTGCCCGAGATGAGGAGTGGGGCTGGCGCTTGCACCTGAATCCTAACCCACTCCGTCATTAGACTGCCTTAATAATGCCACTGCCGATGACTGGATTCCGGCAAGTGCCGATATGTCGGCATGAAATTCCCCGCCCATTTCCTCCTCCGCCCCGGGCATGACTGGAGATCGTTGGGGATTAGCCACTTATCCATAATGCTTAATCCTCACAGTTTGGCCCCTGCATTGCCAATTAGGAAACCTGACCCTAGAGGAGATTGGCCATTATGCTTCGCATTACGACAACTGACACTGGTGAGAAGGTCACACTAAAGCTGGAGGGCAAACTCTCCGGACCCTGGGTGGAAGAGTTTGAGCGTTGCTGGCACATGTCGGCGGACATCTATAAGAAGAGAGGGTTGGTGGTGGATTTGTCGGGTGTGACGTTTGTTGACCCCGCGGGAAAGAAGCTGCTCTGTTCGATCTCACATGAAGGGGCAGAACTCATGGGTTCGGGTCTTATGCCAAAGTCACTGATTGACGAAATCTGTACGGAAAATCCCGCGGAGAAACCCGCGAAAGCGACGCACAAGTTGAAACAGGAAACCTTGCACCTGCTTTTGATTCTGCTGCTTCCGTTCCTTTTTGCCAGGCCAGCGCGGGCAGAGGATTCCACGCCGTTGCGGTTAACGTTGCACGATGCGGTGGCCACCGCCCTCAAGGAAAATCCCCAGGTGCAGATTGCCACGCTGAGTTTTGCCGAGAGCCAGCAGGACAAATCAATCGCGCGCTCGGCGCTGCTTCCGCAAGTCGGCGTGGAAGTTTTTGATCGGGTGGAGCGGTTCAACCTCTATTCGCAGTTTGGAAGCAAATTTCCCGGCATTCCTGAGCACGCCGGCCCGTTCCAGTTTTTTCAGGCCGACGCCGCTGTGACCATGCCGTTGCTTGACCTGACCCTGTGGCGGCGTTGGCAGGCAGCTCATCAAGGAGTGACCGCCAGCCAGGCGCAGCAAACCACCGTGCGCGAGCAAATGGTGCTGTTGGTGGTTTCGCAATATCTGGCCGGGATGCGGGCGAGTGCCGCGGTGAAGGCCGCCCACTCGCGCGTGGATTTGGCGCAGGCGCTCTATGACCAGGCCGATGACTTGCAGAAGCACGGGGTGGGAACAGGGATTGACACCTTGCGTGCCAACGTCGAGCTGCAAAACGAGAAGCAGCGCTTTCTGGAAGCGGAGATCCAGGAGAAGGTCGCACTCTTTGGCTTGGCGCGCCTGCTCAATTTGGATCCCCAACGGGAAATCGAACTCGCGGACACGCCCAGCTTTTATGAAACCCCGGAGATCGATGCCAATCGGAGTCTCGAACAGGCTTACGAGACTCGTCCGGAAATGAAAGTGCTGGTGGCGCAGGCGCACATAGCAGAACTTGCCCGACGCGGAGCGAGTGAGTCGCGGCTGCCCACACTCAATTTCTACGGGACTTTCGGCCAGCAAGGGTTGTCGGCCCCCAGCGCAATTCCGGAGTATACCTATCAGGTCACCGTGGACGTTCCTCTCTTTACGGGAGGGCGGATTCGCGCCGAGATCGCCAAGGCCAATCTGGAGCTAAAGAAAGTGGAGCAGGAGCGTGCCGACCTGCGGGACCAGATCGCGCTGGAAGTGAAATCGTCGCAGGCGCAACTTGAGGCGGCGCAGCATGAGGTGGACGTGGCCAATCTGGGTGTGAAATTGGCGCAAGAGGAAGTCGTGCAGGCACGCGACCGTTTTCAGGCCGGCGTGGCCAATAACATCGAAGTCGTCAGCGCGCAGGACGCTCTGGCTCGCGCCAATGATAACCAGATTGCCGCGCTCTATGGTTACAACCAGGCAAGGGCCGACTTATCGCACGCCATCGGCCAAATCGAAGGGCTTTATTCGAAGTAGAGGTGACCGGTGATAGGGAACAGGTTACAGGTGACAAGATACAGTCGAAGCCAGCGGATCAAGAATGCCCGGTCACATTTAATCTGTTCCCTGTAACCTGTAACCTATAACCTGTTTTTCAAAGGTGTCCAACTATGCCCAGTACAGAACCCAATGTTGTTGAGCAGGAAAAAGAATTAGGCAGCGCCGAGCCGCTCAGCCCGGAAGCTGCTGACCAAACCCCGTCGCGCTGGGCGGATCCCTGGGTCCGCCGCGCCGCCTTTGGGGCAGCGGCCGTGCTGGTCATCGCCGTGGTGGTCTTGCTGGTTTATTACCACAACCGCATTTCCACGGACGACGCGGAGGTGGATGGGCACATTGTGCCGATCTCCAGCAAGGTTTACGGGACCGTCGCTGCGGTGATGATTGATGACAATGAGCCGGTCAAGGAGGGCCAGGTGCTGGTGCGCATTGACCCGCGCGATTACCAAGCCCGCGTGGACCAAGCCAAGGCGGCGCTGGCGCTCGCCGAGGCCCATGCACGGGGGGCGGACGTGGGCGTCCCACTGACACGGGAAACCACCGACAGCACCTCCTCCGGCGCCGATGCGCAACTGGCCGCCGCCCAGGCGAATTACGACAAGGCCAAGTTTACCTATGAGAGGGATTCCACGGCGGAGTTGGCCTTTGCGCGCGCCAATGTGGCGGCGCAGCAGGCCAACAACGAGCGTGCCCAGGCGGATTTAGCCCGCATGAAACCCCTGATGGAAAAAGGTGAGATCTCCCAGCAGCAGTACGACGCCTATTTAGCTGCGGCGCGTGTGGCCGACAGCGAACTGAAAGCCGCCAACGAAAAACTTACTTCCGCCAATAAGGGAGCGGAAATTTCCCGCGAATCCATGCTGGCGTCCAAAGCCCAGGTGGACCAGGCGCACGCCATGGTTGAGCAGGCGATGGCGAACCACAAACAAGTTTCCATTCACGAGTCCGACCAAGCTTCCGCGGAAGCGGGCGTGGCCGCGGCCCAGGCGGATTTGGAAGCGGCACAGTTGCAGTTAAGCTACACCACCATCGTTGCTCCCAGCGACGGGGTGGTTACCAGGAAATCGGTCGAGGCCGGCCAAATCATTCAGCCCGGCCAGGGGCTCTTCACCCTGATTCCCTTGAACGATATTTGGGTCACGGCTAATTTCAAGGAGACACAGCTTGCCAAGGTGCGTCCCGGCCAGAAGGCGGAGATCGACGTTGACATGTATGGCAAGACCGTCACTGGCCATGTGGATTCCATCGCCGGCGCCACGGGCTCACGCCTAAGCTTGCTGCCGCCCGAAAACGCCACGGGCAATTACGTGAAGGTGGTGCAGCGGATTCCGGTCAAGATTCTGTTGGACCCGACCCCCTCCAGCAAGGCAATTTTGCGCCCCGGCATGAATGTTGGGGCGACCATCATCACGAAATAGGTGCTGGGTGCCAGGTTTTGGGTTCTGGGGATTGGGGACTGGGGGGTGGCT
Organism: Acidobacteriota bacterium; assembly: GCA_003165615.1. The sequence continues at coordinate 4,649 of PLWR01000106.1, forward strand.
CTTCCCCAGCACCCAACATCCAGCGCCGATTAGCCAGCACCTAGCCCCCAGAAAAAGAGGAATTATGTTCCGGGTCGTGACGGTAGCGCGAGAGTATGGAAGCGGGGGCGGACGGATTGCCCTGTTGTTGGCCGACCGCCTGGGATGGAAACTGCTCGACCGCTGTCTGGTGGAAAAAATCGCGGAAACCGCGCGGATTGATCCCCAGGTAGTGGAGAAATTCGACGAGCGGCTCGACCCTTGGTTCTATCGGCTGGCAGAGGCGTTCTGGCGGTCGCCGGGCCTGAGGGGTTACATCGGAGGCCCCCTCCCCAACTTTGATGCCGAGGTGGCGGCCGATTTGACCCGCGGAATCATTGAAGAGGCGGCGGTGATTGGCGACTGTGTGATTGTGGGGCGGGGGAGCCAGTGCATTCTCCAACAGCACGAAGACGCCTTCCACGTTTTCATTTACGCGCCCCGCGGTCAACGGCTGAAGCGTGTCCTCAGCCGCAACACGCGGCTCTCCAAGGCCGAGGCGGAGAAGAAACTGAATGCGGAGGATGCCACCCGCGCCACTTACGTCCGCGATCACTATGGCGAAGACTGGAAGAATCGCCATCTGTACCACTTAATGATTTCCTCGTGCCTGGGGGAGAAAGAGGCGGTTGAAATTATTCTTTCGGCCCTCCACTGTACCCGTGCCCGAGTGGCACCAGCGAGCCGGTAGTAATGGTCACACGGCACTGCCTGGTTAGGGGTACGGCAAGCCATACCCTTACAACCAGGGCAGGGATGACGCCGCCCAAGAACCTAAACTTGTCATGAGGCATCTGTTCGCGCGAGCTCAACAAGACGGAGAGACCCACCCGTGGCTGATTGCCTTCACGGTGATGCTGGCGGTTTTCATGGAGGTGCTTGACACCAGCGTTGCCAATGTTGCACTACCCCACATCGCCGGCAACCTTTCCGCCGGCGTTGACGAAAGCACCTGGGTCCTGACCTCCTACCTGGTTTCGAACGCCATTGTGCTCCCGCTCACAGGATGGTTCTCCACGATGTTCGGCCGCAAGCGGTTCTACATGACCTGTGTGGCCATCTTCACGATCAGCTCCATGCTCTGCGGGCTCGCGCCCAGTCTTCCCTTGCTGGTGTTCTTTCGCATCCTGCAAGGCGCCGGAGGGGGAGCGTTGCAGCCCGTCTCGCAGGCCATCTTGCTGGAGAGTTTTCCCAAAGAAAAGCAAGGCATGGCGATGGCCATGTTCGGTGTGGGTGTGGTCATGGCGCCTATCATCGGCCCCACCCTGGGGGGCTGGCTCACCGACAGTTATAGCTGGCGATGGATTTTTCTCATCAACATTCCGGTGGGAGTCATCTCCCTGATTCTTACCTTCTTCCTGATTTTTGACCCGCCGTTCCTGGTGCGCAAGAAGTTTAAGGCGGGAGTCAGCATCGATTTTATTGGGTTGGGGCTGCTGAGTGTGGGCCTGGGATTCCTGCAAGTTGTTTTGGATAAGGGACAGCGCGAGGACTGGTTTGAATCGCACTTCATCGTTGCCTGCGCCGCGGTGTCGGTCTTCGGGCTGGTCGCGACCCTGGTCTGGGAGCTCAGGCGCAAAGACCCCATCGTGGATTTCCGGCTGCTGAAAGACCGGAATTTCTTCCTCGCAACCTTGACGATGTTTATGTTGGGGTTTGTCCTTTACGGCAGTACCGCCTTGCTCCCCATTTTTCTTCAGACCCTGCTGGGATACACGGCGCTGTTGAGCGGGCTGGTGCTTTCGCCGGGAGGAATCATCGTGGTCATCATGCTGCCCCTGGTGGGCAAGCTGCTGACGCGGTTCGATGCGCGTTGGCTGGTGATTATCGGTGTCGTGATCGTGGCCTCTTCTTTGTTTCACATGGCAAAGTTCAACCTCGACATCGATTTTCACACCGCGATGATGGCACGCATCTATCAATCGGCGGGAATGGCTTTTCTCTTTGTGCCCATCAACGTCATGGCCTTCTACTTTATCCCTAAAGCGAAAATTAATAACGCCACGGGAATCATCAATCTGGCGCGGAACATCGGCGGCAGCTTCGGAATTGCTAACGTGGTGACCTTGCTGGCGCGCCGAACCCAGTTCCATCAGGGCATGCTCGTCAGCCACATGACTCCTTTCGATTCCGCGTATCAGGGGCTGGTGAATGGCTCGGCGAGGCTTCTGTTCGCGGCAGGGTCCAGTTACGCCGACGCGCAGGTACAGGCGAACGGCATGGCCTACGGGCTTTTGCAGCGGCACGCCGCGATGTNNTGATGTTTTTGATGAAGAAAAGCCGTCCGCACATAGCGACTCCCGGCGCGCATTGAGCGCGGCGGATCTGGCTGCGCTCCGCGCCGCAGGGAGGGCAACGGTTAGGTTAGAGTTATCAAGCAAGCTCAGGGCTCTCGGGAAGACATCGAATCAAATAGAGGAAAGGGGTGCCTGCTGACCGGGGGAGGGCGGGTGAGGGGGCACTTGCACGCTGAAGTGGCCGGATA